>OMQY01000043.1 GCA_900313405.1 uncultured Eubacteriales bacterium | reverse complement strand
GACACAGGAGCAGCTGGCTGAGAGACTCTTTGTGAGCAGTAAGGCAGTCAGCAAATGGGAGACGGGAAAGGGTTACCCTGATATCAGCCTGATCGAACCGCTTGCAGGGGAACTCGGGATATCGGTAGTCGAACTGCTATCGGGCAACTGCATAACCAATACCAACAGATCTTCCAATATGTATAAGAGCAGATTCTGCGTGTGTCCGGTATGCGGTAATGTTATCGCATCTGTGGGTGAAGCCCTGGTCATGTGCTGCGGTATAACCCTGCCGCCGATGGAAGCTGAGGAACCGGATGAGGAGCACCGGATCAACGTTGAGAAGATAGAGGATGAATACTATGTCTCGGTAGATCATCCGATGACTAAGGATCACTATATCTCGTTTATCGCGGCCGTATCGGATTCCGGCATACAGTTATCGAAAATGTACCCTGAGAGCAATGCCGAGACCAGATTCCGGACATCTCATGTCAGATATATCTACGCATACTGTAACCGTCACGGACTGTACAGAGTAGTCAAAAAGTGATCAGGTTCCGTATCGTTTTCGATAACAGACCTATTGACACGACTTCAAAATAGGAGTATAAATTCACCAACTGAATATTTGTAAGCAAAGGCGCTTATTGATGCGGGTCACCGCATTCGATAAGCGCTTTTATTTTTGCAAAGATTAGGAGCGGGTGTTATGGAAAATCATAGAGTAAACAACTACAGGGTGCAGGATGCATTCCCTGCCAATGGTCTTTACGACCCTATGAACGAACACGAGAACTGCGGTATCGGTGCGGTGATCAAGATCGACGGCAAAGGGTCGGCAAAGGTTACGGATGATGCGCTGAAGATCGTCGAGACTCTGGAACACAGAGCCGGCAAGGACGCGTCCGGGCAGACCGGTGACGGCGTCGGCATACTGCTTCAGATATCGCATTCTTTCTTTTCCGAAGTGCTTCAGGGGACTGATATCAGCATAGGCGGTGCCAGAAGCTACGGTATCGGAATGTTCTTTTTCCCGCAGGGAGAGAGTGAGCTCAAGAAGGCGCAGGAAGTCTTCGAGAATAGCGTAAAGAAGGAAGGTCTGACATTCCTCGGCTGGCGTAAGGTGCCGGTCAATGAGAGCGTTCTGGGTCAGAGGGCAAAAGAGAGCATGCCGAATATCTATCAGGCTTTTGTCGGACGCCCGGATGAATGCAGGACGGATGCGGATTTTGACAGGCTGCTGTATTTTGCAAGGAAGCTTTTCGAGAAGAATAATGATGATACTTATGTGTGCTCATGTTCGTGCAGGACGATCGTCTATAAGGGCATGTTCCTGGTAGGGCAGCTGAGGACTTTCTATGAGGACTTGTGTAGCGGCAGATATGAGTCGGCGTTCGGCATCGTGCACTCCAGATTCTCGACTAATACTAACCCGACGTGGCAGAGGTCGCACCCTTACAGGATGCTCGTACATAACGGCGAGATCAATACGATCACGGGTAATATGAACAAGATGCTCTCCCGCGAAAACATCTTCAGGAGCGAGCTTTTCGACGGGCGTTACGATGACATCTATCCGATGCTCGACGTGACAGGTTCCGATTCGGCAAGACTCGACAATACGATCGAATTCATGACGATGGCAGGAGTACCGCTCCCGCTGGCGATCATGATGACGATCCCGGAGCCCTGGCAGAAGTCGGATACCATGGACAGAGAGAAGAAGGCTTTCTATCAGTACTATGCGACCATGATGGAACCATGGGACGGCCCTGCTTCCATCATCTTTACGGACGGCGACACGGTCGGTGCGGTCCTGGACAGAAACGGACTGAGACCCTCCAGATATTACATCACCAATGACGGATATCTTATCCTCTCATCCGAGGTCGGAGCGCTCGAGGGCATCGATCAGTCCACTGTTATCAGGAAGGACAGGCTCCATCCCGGCAAGATGCTCCTGGCCGACACAGTAGCAGGCAGGCTGATCGACGATGAGGAGATCAAGAAGGAATACGTAAGAAGACAGCCCTACGGCGAGTGGCTCGACCATATGCTCGTCGAGCTACATGACCTTAAGATAAAGAACAAGAGACCGATAAGCATAAGAGGGGAAGAACTCTATACTCTTCAGAAGGCTTTCGGCTACACGTACGGAAATCTGAATAATGAGATCATCCCAATGTGCCTGAACGGCGGTGAGCCGACGGCTGCCATGGGTACCGATGTTCCGGTGCCCCCTCTGTCGAATGAGGATCCGGTACTGTTCGATTACTTCAAGCAGAAGTTCGCACAGGTCACAAACCCGCCTCTCGATTCGATAAGAGAAGCCATGATCACGGATACTACGGTATATCTCGGTATAGCCGGCAATATCCTTGAGGACAAAGAAGAGAACTGCCGTGTTCTTAAGATCCACAATCCGATCCTCACTAACCTCGACATGATGAAGATCAGAGACAGTGAGCTGGATGGCCTTAAGACAGCCGACATCTCGATGCTCTATACCAAGGACGAGAGTCTCGAGACAGCCTTGGAGAGGCTTTACGAGCAGACGGACAAGGCTCATGAAGAAGGTGCGACAGTCTTGATCCTTACGGACCGCGGCGTTGACGGCGAACATATGGCTATCCCGTCGCTCCTCGCGGTTGCCGCACTCGAGACATATCTCGTAAGGACAAGGATGAACACCGCCATATCGATCATCATCGAGACCGGCGAGCCGACTGAGGTCCATCACTTCGCGACGCTCCTGGGCTTCGGTGCCAGCGCGATAAACCCTTATCTCGCACTTGATACGATCCACGATCTTATACATCGCGGCGTCATCGACAAGGAATATACGCAGGCATGCGACGCTTACATATCGGCTCTCGTGACCGGCATCGTTAAGATCGCGGCCAAGATGGGTATATCCACACTTCAGTCATATCAGGGTGCCAAGGTCTTCGAGGCGCTCGGTATCAGCAGGGAAGTAATGGATAAGTACTTCCCGGATACGGTGAGCAGAGTCGGCGGTATCGGTCTGGCCGAGATGGAGAAGAGGACAAAGAAGCTCCACGAAGATGCTTACGACGAGTACAGGAATCCTACAGGGAACCAGCTTGCCGTTAAGGGTTGGCATAAGTCCAGGAGCGGCAAGGAGAAGCACCTTTATGATCCCGAGACGATCCACCTCCTGCAGCTGGCGACAAGGACAGGCAGCTACGATCTCTATAAGCAGTTTACCGGCAAGATCGATTCGGAGGACAGGCAGATCACTTTGAGAAGTCAGCTCGATTTCGATTATCCCGAGGGGAAAGAGATCCCGCTCGATGAGGTAGAGAGTGCCGAAGAGATCATGAAGCGCTTCAAGACGGGTGCTATGTCCTACGGTTCCATCTCGCAGGAAGCTCATGAGTGTATGGCTATCGCCATGAACCGCATCGGAGGAAAGTCCAACAGCGGTGAAGGCGGAGAAGATCCCGAGAGGATCATGACAAAGGGACAGGCCGAGGATCGCTGCTCTGCCATCAAGCAGGTTGCATCCGGACGCTTCGGTGTAACTTCAGGTTACCTTCTGTCCGCCAACGAGATACAGATCAAGATGGCACAGGGTGCTAAGCCGGGCGAGGGCGGACATCTTCCTGCCGGTAAGGTCTATCCCTGGATAGCCAAGACAAGGCATTCAACACCGGGTGTCGCATTGATCTCACCGCCGCCTCATCATGATATCTATTCGATCGAGGATCTGGCTCAGCTGATCTACGATCTTCAGAATGCGAACAGCAGCGCGAGGATATCCGTAAAGCTCGTATCAGAGTCCGGCGTCGGAACGATAGCCGCAGGTGTAGCCAAGGCCGGTGCCAGGGTCATCCTGATCTCGGGTTATGACGGCGGTACGGGTGCTGCCCCGGCAAGTTCCATACACCATGCGGGACTTCCCTGGGAGATAGGTCTTGCGGAGACTCACAGGACGCTTATACAGAACGGTCTGAGGTCGAGAGTAAGACTTGAGACTGACGGTAAACTGCTGACGGGTAAGGATGTCGTTACGGCGGCGATGCTGGGCGCCGAGGAATTCGGGTTCGCGACGGCTCCGCTGGTCACGATGGGATGCGTCATGATGAGAGTATGTAATCTCGACACATGCCCCGTAGGTGTTGCCACTCAGAATCCTGAGCTGCGTAAGAGATTCGCAGGCAAGCCGGAATACGTTATCAACTTCATGACCTTCGTCGCGAATCAGATGCGCGAATATATGGCTAAGCTCGGTATCAGGACAGTGGATGAGCTGGTCGGAAGATCAGATCTTCTTAAGATCCGCGACAGTGTGACAGAAGGCCGCGTCGACCTGTCGGAGATAATCAGCGATCCTTATGCGGGAGATAATACCATTAAGAAGCATTACGTTGCCGAAGATGCTTACGACTTTAAGCTCGAGCAGACGATCGACAGCAGAGTGATAATCCCTCAGATGAAGGAGGCTCTGGAGAGCGGAGAAGAGAAGACGATCGAGATCGAAGTGCGTAATCTTGACAGGGCACTCGGAACGCTTTTCGGTTCTGAGATCACGAAGAGATACGGTGACAGCCTGAACGACGATACCTTCACGGTCAACTGTAAGGGAGCAGGCGGACAGAGCTTCGGTGCCTTCATCCCGAACGGTCTTACGATCAACCTCGAAGGTGACGCCAACGACTATATGGGCAAGGGCTTATCGGGCGGCATCATCGCAGTATATCCCCCGAAGGAGAGCCTTTTCGATGCGGAAGACAATATCATCGCAGGTAATGTAGCCCTCTTCGGCGCAACCTCCGGTAAGGCCTTCATCAACGGTATCGCAGGCGAGCGATTCTGCGTCAGGAACTCCGGTGCGAAGGTCGTAGTTGAAGGTCTGGGCGACCACGGCTGCGAATACATGACCGGCGGTGTGGCTGTAGTCTTAGGCCCTGTCGGCAAGAACTTTGCAGCCGGCATGAGCGGCGGCATCGCCTATGTCCTCGATGAGGATAACAGTCTCTATACTAAGCTCAACAAGTCGCTCGTAGGCTTCGAGAAGGTAAAGGATCCTGCTGACGAGAAGCAGCTTACGGAACTCATTGAAGAACACTTCAGAAGAACAGGGTCGCCTCTGGCAAAGAAGATCCTCGACAGCATCGGTGAATACATCCCGAAGTTCAAGAAAGTCATTCCGCACGACTACAAGCGGATGATGAACTCCATAAGGGAACATGTGGCAGAGGGTGTCTCTGAAGACGAAGCAAAGATCATGGCATTCCACGAGAATACCGTATCGAAGGATTGAGGTGACGATCATGGGTAAACCTACAGGATTCATGGAATATAAAAGAGTTGATAACGTCAGCGTGGACCCCCTCGAGAGGATCAAGACCTACAGGGAGTTCCATACGCCGGCGGATGAAGAGGAGAGAAGACGTCAGGGCGCAAGATGCATGAACTGCGGCGTTCCTTTCTGCCAGTACGGCAAAGTGATCTGCGGAATGGCAGCCGGATGCCCCTTGAACAATCTCTGCCCCGACTGGAACGATCTGGTCTACAAGGGCTTCTGGGATGAGGCATTGGGAAGGCTGATGTCGACCAACGCTTTCCCGGAATTCACTTCGAGAGTCTGCCCCGCCCTCTGCGAGAAGGCGTGTGTATGCGGCCTCAACGACCAGCCCGTAACGACTAAGGAGAATGAGTATGCCATTATCGAAAAGGCCTATGAGACAGGCTCAATGGTCCCTCACCCTCCAAAGAGAAGGACAGGCAAAAAGGTCGCGGTCATCGGCTCCGGCCCGTCCGGACTGTCCACGGCCTACTGGCTCAACATAAGAGGTCACGAGGTAACCGTTTTCGAGAAGGAGGATCGCCCCGGAGGACTTCTGATGTACGGTATTCCGAACATGAAGCTCGAGAAGTCCGTAATTGCAAGAAGGATAGACATCCTGAAGCAGGAGGGCATCTCATTCAGGACTTCGGTCAATATCGGAGTCGATATTACATACGATCAGCTTAAGGCAGATTATGACGCCGTCGTTCTCTGCTGCGGCGCCGGCAACCCGAGGGACATCAATGCAGAGGGAAGAGATGCGGAAGGTATATACTTCGCAGTCGATTTCCTGAAGGCAACGACCAAGTCGCTCATAGCATCCAACATGTCCGACGGCAACTACATCAGTGCCAAGTATAAGGACGTTGTAGTTATAGGCGGCGGTGATACGGGTAATGACTGTGTCGGTACATGTATCCGTCACGGTGCCAAGTCCGTGACACAGCTCGAGATGATGCCGCCTCCGCCCGTTACGAGAGCGGAGAACAATCCCTGGCCGGAGTGGCCGAGGATCCTCAAGACCGATTACGGCCAGGAGGAAGCGATCGCGGTATTCGGCAAGGACCCCAGAGTCTATACGACGACTGTAAAGAGATTCATCAAGGACGATCAGGGAAAGCTCGACGGCATTGAGACCATCAAGCTCAAGGGCGAGAAAGACGAGGCGACAGGCAGGATGAAGATGGTCCCGCAGGAAGGGACCGAAGAGATCATCCCCGCCCAGCTCGTACTTATCGCCGCGGGTTTCCTGGGACCGCAGAAATACGTTGTCGACGCCTTCGGGGTCGAGACTGACGGAAGATCAAACGTTGAGACACACGGAACCCATATGACTTCAGAGGAAGGCGTGTTCGCCGCAGGAGATATGAGGAGAGGACAGTCTCTCGTAGTATGGGGACTCCGTGAAGGAAGAGATGCGGCAGAAGAGATCGATAAGTATCTGATGGAGAATAAAAATGAAGAGATATCTTGTTCTTGAGAACGGAAAAGTCTTTGAAGGTGAGGCCTTCGGCGCTGAGGGCGAAGTGATCGCCGAGATAGTATTTACGACTTCTATGACAGGTTATATCGAGACGCTGACAGATCCGAGCTACAAGGGTCAGGCTGTACTTCAGACATTCCCGCTCATAGGTAATTACGGAATGATAACACCCGATATGGAGGGCGGTGCCTCATATGTCTCGGCCTATATCGTAAGAGAGATCTGCGACGGCCCATCCAACTTCAGGTGTGAGAGCAACCTTGAGGCATTCCTCAGGGAACAGAATATCCCCGGACTTAAAGGGATAGATACGAGAGCGCTTACAAAGACGCTCAGAGACCATGGCACGATGAACGGCATGATCTGTGACGATCCTTCACATGCCGATATAGAGAAGATAAAGGCATACAGGATCATCAGACCTGTCGGGGAAGTGTCGGTAAAAGAAGAGAAGGTCTTCGAGAGCGAAGGCGAGAAAAAGTTTGATGTAGCCGTAATGGATTACGGCATCAAGCGTAACATCATCAGGTGTCTTCTGAAGAGAGGATGCCGTGTAACTCTCCTGCCGCATGATACGGATGCCGCGAGGATCAGGGAACTGGGCCCCGACGGCCTGTTCCTGAGTAACGGTCCGGGAGATCCGGAGGACAACACCGAGGCGATCAGTACACTTAGAGAGATCGCGAACGATAAGATCCCGACAATGGGAATCTGCCTCGGGCATCAGCTACTTGCACTGGCACACGGCTTCGGAACGTCAAAACTCAAATACGGTCACAGAGGAGCCAACCATCCGGTAAAGGACATTAATACCGGCAGGATCTATATCACTTCACAGAATCACGGTTATGCAGTCGTCGACGAGTCGGTTGACAGGGATAAGGCACAGCCGTGGTTCATCAACGTTAACGATAATACGAATGAAGGACTCCGATATGCGGGCGAACCTTCGATCTCAGTGCAGTTTCACCCGGAGGCTTGCGGAGGACCGAAGGACAGCGAGGAACTTTTCGACAGGTTCATAAGAATGATGGAAGAAGGGAGAACTTAAGATGCCGCTCGATAAATACATACGTAAGGTAATGGTGATCGGCTCGGGTCCGATCGTTATAGGTCAGGCGGCGGAGTTCGATTACGCCGGAACGCAGGCATGCAGAGCGCTGAAGGAAGACGGTATCGAGACCGTTCTCGTCAACAGCAATCCTGCTACCATAATGACCGACAATAAGATGGCGGATAAGATCTATATCGAACCGCTAACACTGACAACCGTAAAGAGGATAATCGAGACCGAGAGACCTGATGCCATCCTGTCAGGACTCGGCGGACAAACGGCGCTGACTCTCTGCATGCAGCTCGCACGTGAGGGATTCCTCGATAAGAACGGTGTGAGGCTTCTGGGATCCTCGCCCGAATGTATCGATAAGTCGGAAGACAGACAGCTCTTCAAGGATACGATGGAGTCGATCGGGCAGCCCTGCATCCCGTCAACAGTCGTTAACGACGCTCAGAGCGCGCTCGACTTTGCCGAAGAGATCGGATATCCGGTTATCGTAAGACCGGCCTTTACCTTAGGCGGCAGCGGCGGCGGTATCGCGACGACTCCCGAGGAACTGTTTGAGACAGCGAGCACGGGTCTGTCCATGTCGCCTATTACGCAGGTCCTGATCGAGAAGAGCGTCGCCGGATGGAAAGAGATCGAGTTCGAAGTAATTCGCGATAAAGCGGGCAACAAGATCACGGTCTGCTCTATGGAGAACCTTGACCCGGTAGGAGTACACACGGGTGACTCCATCGTTATCGCTCCGGCAGTGACTCTGTCAGACAAGGAATATCAGATGCTCCGTACCGCTGCGCTCGACATCATCGACGCACTCGGAGTAGAAGGCGGTTGTAACTGCCAGTTCGCGCTCGATCCGGACACATTTAATTATGCCGTTATCGAAGTCAATCCCCGTGTGTCAAGATCGTCAGCGCTCGCATCGAAAGCAACCGGATATCCTATCGCAAAGGTAGCGACTAAGATCGCACTCGGCTACAGGCTCGATGAGATCCGCAACGCAGTAACGGGCAATACATACGCTTCGTTCGAACCGGCGCTTGACTATGTCGCGGTAAAGTTCCCGAAGTGGCCTTTCGATAAATTCGTTTATGCCAAGAGAGACCTCGGCACGCAGATGAAAGCGACGGGTGAAGTCATGGCGATCGCCGACTCGTTTGAAGGCGGTCTTATGAAGGCGGTAAGGGGAGCCGAGATATCGGCTGAGTCACTGCTCATCCCTTCATTCAAGGATATTGACCGCGCAGAGGCAGTAGCCGGGTACAGCAAGCCGAGCGACCTTCGTCTGTTTTATATAGCGAAAGCAATGAGCCTGGGCGTCACACCCGAGGCCATCCACGAGGCCACGAAGATCGACATGTGGTTCCTGACCAAGATCCGTAAGCTGGTCGACATGGAAGGCAAGCTCAAGGGCGCAGGAGATATCAGCTTTGAGACATACCTTCAGGCCAAGAGATTCGGCTTCACGGATAAGAAGATAACAGCTCTGACCGGCAAACCGGTCGACGCATCCTTCAAGGTCGATCCGGTGTTCCGCATGGTCGATACATGTGCCGGAGAGTTCGCGGCTGCTACACCTTATTTCTACAGTGCGTATAACACCGCTGCTGAAGGAGGCGTTAACGAGGCTGATGCTTCTGAAGACGCGAACACCGGGACGATAATAGTTATCGGCTCCGGACCCATCAGGATAGGTCAGGGTATCGAGTTCGACTACGCGGCCGTCCACTGTGTCAATGCGCTGCGCGAGCAGGGATATCGTGTAGTAATAATCAACAATAACCCCGAGACTGTATCGACCGACTTCGACACCGGAGACCGACTCTACTTCGAGCCTTTGGACGCGGAGTCGGTAATGGATATCATCAGGCAGGAGAACCCCCTGGGAGTCGTAGTCGCCTTTGGCGGGCAGACTGCGATCAAGCTCACCAAGACCTTGTCCGAGAACAATATCAACATCATCGGAACGTCAGCTGATTCGATCGACATGGCCGAGGACCGCGAGAGATTCGATGAACTGCTCGAGAGGCTCGATATAGCACGCCCCAAGGGATCTTCGGTATTGACTCTTGAAGAAGCCCTGTCGGCAGCTGAGACCCTCGGATACCCGGTACTTCTGAGACCCTCTTATGTTCTCGGCGGTCAGAATATGACGATCGCATTCGGCGAAGATGATGTCAGGGAATATATGAACATCATACTGTCTCACGGCATCGAGAATCCGGTGCTCATCGACAAATACATCCAGGGCAGGGAGATCGAGGTTGACGCGATCTATGACGGACACGATGTCCTGATCCCCGGCATTATGGAGCATATCGAGAGGGCTGGGATCCATTCCGGAGACTCGATAGCAGTGTATCCGGCGAAGCATATTTTCGATGATATGAGCAAGAAGCTCATCGACACGACCAAGGCTCTGTGTGACGGGCTCAATTCCACGGGCATCGTCAATATCCAGTACATCGTCAAGGACGACAAGATATACGTCATCGAGGTCAACCCGAGAGCGTCGAGG
>OMQY01000283.1 GCA_900313405.1 uncultured Eubacteriales bacterium | reverse complement strand
TTCTTATGATTTTCGTCGGGAAAAGCGATAAGGGACTGACGGACAGCGACTTGGAGCAACTCGATTATGTAAATGAGAAGCTCGATGCCGTGCGTAGTGACGAGGAGTATCTGAACATGGAGCCGGAACAGCAGCTCGATGTCATGATCGACGCCATTAATACTCTGGCAAATGAAGGGAAGATAGATGCAGAGTCGGTCCTCTGCGATCGCGAGGAACTCTATATCACTTATGAATATGAGTGCGGAGTACTGGGCGCCGAGACTTTTGGGAAAAATGATGAGACCTGCGGCGGGGGTGGTGACTCTTATATCAACCGCACGTTTGATGATCTGAACGATGAGGAATTCATCAGTTCGGAACACATGGGATCTGCACTCATACTGGACGCACTGGTCGACCATGATGACGGGCTTGACAGAGCGAAAGCCGAATGGTGCATTCAAATGGCAGAGAGCTGGCGGGATAAAGGGATAGATACCAGGATCGATTATACCGTGACTCTGGATGATCTGGCCCACATCGACAGGTGCGATATACTGATGATCTATATGCATGGTAACTGTCTGAGTTACAGGTCAGAAGGAAAGGTCCCGATGATGAAGCTCGTTCAGAAAGCAACATCAGAGACGAATAACATTTGGAAGGATGACCTTGGTAAAGGCCGTATAGTTATAGATGGTGGTCAATATACGGTCACCCCCAAGTTCGTCGAAGCACACTACAGTTCGTCCGAAGCGAATCTGCAGGGAACATTCTTATTCCTGGCAAGTTGCTATCAGATGGGTTCCGACGGAGAATACTGCGAGAAATGGTCGGAGATCATTCCTCAGACCGGACTGGCCGGTATAGTTGCATTCAACAATAGTGTCGGGAAGGTCTATGGTCCCGATTTTGCCAAACATTTCACAGGAAATCTTTTGGACGGAGATACCGGTTCGGAGGCTTTTTACGCTGCTGCCGAGGAATGCGGATTGAATGAGATGGAGTACTATCAGCTTCATGATGCTGTATTCTCTTTTAATTATAAGCCGGGTATTCCTTGTTACCGCGGCGATGATGATGCCAGATTAAGATTCGTGATCGAAGCTGATGTACAAGGCGATCCGTCAATCACGGCTTCTGATATTGTCATCAACGATGAGGGATATGTCGTCTTCGGACATTACGAACAGGACGATAGCGGATATCCTTATGAAGAATATGATAACGGTCCTGAGCCGATCGAGTGGAAGATCCTGTCTCAGGAGGATGGTAGGATGCTCCTCATAAGCAGGTATGTCATTGAATGTCAGCCCTATAATGACGAGTTTACTGAAGTAACGTGGGCGGGGAGTTCTCTAAGACAATGGCTCAACGATGAATTCCTTTACACGGCTTTCAGTGACGAGGAGAGGGCACGGATACAGACCGTTACACTGACTAATCCGGCGAATCCTTATACCGGGGTCGACGGAGGGATCGATACAGAAGACAAAGTGTTCCTGCTCAGTATGGATGAAGTACTTCAGTATTTTGAATTCGAAGAACTTGATGAGAATGACAATAGGTACGGATCCAGCGATGCACTGAGAACTGATGCGACACAGTATGTGGTGAATAATCACTTCGAGCAATGGATGTCACCAAACGGTTCCGACTTGTGGTGGCTCAGAACGCCCGGCGAGTCAGCCGATGATGCGTGCTATGTTGTGTGCGGCAATGTTGATTGGTGGTGCAGTTCAGCTTACGTCGTTAATGCTACCTACGGCGTGCGTCCCGTCATTTGCATTTCCGTGGAATAACATTCTGTCAGGCGTACTGCTCGAGAACATCCTGAATGCTGTGCCGAGGCCTCGTCTCATGTCCAAATTGCTTTTTCGAGGATAATGCGTAATAATATGTTGTTAAATTATGTTCAAGAAGAAGGTTGGTGTCCGAGATGGCTAAGATCGACAGAATAAATAAGGTATTTGATCCGAATGAGGCTGAACCCAGGTTATATAACGAGTGGATGAGCAAGGGCTATTTTAAGCCTGATGAGGCTGATGGCAAGGATGCTTTCAGCATTGTCATGCCGCCGCCGAATATTACGGGCCAGCTCCATATGGGACATGCGCTCGATAATACGCTTCAGGATATCCTTGTCAGATATAAGAGAATGAGAGGCTATTCCACACTGTGGGTGCCCGGCACGGACCATGCTTCGATCGCGACGGAGGCCAAGATCGTTGAGGCTATGCGTAAGGAAGGCATCTTCAAGGAAGACATCGGAAGAGAGAAGTTCCTTGAGAGAGCGTGGGCGTGGAAGGAGCAGTACGGCGGAAGGATCGTCGAGCAGCTCAAGAAGATCGGTTCTTCGTGCGACTGGAGCCATGAGCGTTTCACTATGGATGAGGGATGCTCGGATGCCGTTAAGGAAGTTTTCGTTAAGTATTACAACCAGGGGCTCATCTACAGAGGTGAGAGGATCATCAACTGGTGCCCTCATTGCCTTACGTCTATTTCCAATGCCGAGGTTGAATATGAGGATCAGGCCGGACACTTCTGGCATCTGAGATATCCTCTTGAGGACGGCAGCGGTTATGTTGAGCTTGCTACAACAAGACCTG
>OMQY01000087.1 GCA_900313405.1 uncultured Eubacteriales bacterium | reverse complement strand
GAAGATGACGGCTACATTACGGTACTCGATGACATCGAACAGCTCCTTGCGGATAACGGAATGCCGGCGAGAGTTGCCGTAACCATGATCAACTTCACAGATGCCACTTATGAAGGCGAGCATCTTAACGTCTATACCGAATTCCAGGAGGGTCACTTCGACAATACTTTCTCCTATGATGAGGGAACGGCTCCGAGCAAACCCGATGAGATAGCGGTAACAAGTTCTGTTATGAAGATGTTAGATGTAGACATCGGTGACACCCTCTCCATCAAACTCGGAGATGAGTACAGGAGCTTTATCATTACCGGAAAATACTCGTCTTTTGCATCCCCCGGTGTCAGATTCTGTGACCACTATGACCTGACTGATGTCCCTAAGAACGGATGCATGGGTATACAGGTTAAGTTTACAGACGATCTGACTCAGAAGCAGCTCTCGGACAACATCGAGAAGCTTAAGGATCTTTTTGATACAAACAAGATCTACTCTACTTCAGAGTTCATCAGTTTCAACACCGGTATCGGAGACACATTGGAATCACTCAGAGTATTGACGCTCATACTTACGGTTATGGTCACTGCGATGGTCGTTGTACTGATGGAGAGATCCTTCATCTCACGCGAGAAGAGCGAGATCGCACTCATGAAGGCAGTCGGCATATCGAACTTCAGCATTATTGCTCAGCACACGATAAGATTCGTGATCACTGCCGTCGCAGCGAGCTTCCTGTCATTTCTTGCAGTCAAGCCGCTCAGCGAATTCGGAATGAACCTTGTCTGTTCAATGATAGGAGATGTCAGTTCCGTCGAGTGCACGTACAACACTGTTGAGATATATCTCCTGCAGCCTGTGATCCTGATAGCTGCAACGATCATCTCTGCATTCCTGACAGCAACATACACAAGAACCATCAAGGCTTCCGATACGGCAAGCATCGAATAAAAAGGAGGAAAGAACATGAATACGGTTTTACAGACAAAAGGACTTTGCAAGACTTATATAGTTAATAAAAGACAGAACAATGTACTTAAGAATGTCGATCTTACGATCTATGAAGGTGAGATGGTCGCCATAATGGGACCGTCAGGCTCCGGCAAGAGTACTCTTCTCTACTGCGCATCCGGAATGGACAAGGTTACGGCGGGCGAAGTCATCTTCGACGGAAAGAATATCTCCAAGCTCCGTAACAAGGCTATGTCGAGAGTAAGACTTGATGATATGGGCTTCATCTTCCAGCAGATGTATATGATGAAGAATCTGTCTATTCTCGATAACATCATCCTGCCGGCAGTCAAGTCCAAGAAAAATAAAGAGAGCCGCAAGGAAAGTGCCGAGCGAGGCAGGGCCCTGATGAAGAGACTCGGCATCGACGATGTCAGCACGAACGACATCAATGAAGTCAGCGGCGGTCAGCTTCAGAGAGCCTGCATCTGCAGGAGCATGATCAATTCTCCGAAGATCATTTTCGCTGATGAGCCGACCGGTTCACTCAACCGCTCCAGCTCTGACGAGGTAATGGAAGAACTTCTGTCTCTCAATGGCGACGGTACAACGATCATGTGCGTAACACACGACCCTAAGGTCGCTGCCAAGTGCAGCAGAGTGCTCTATCTCGTAGACGGAAACATCGTCGGCGAGAAAGAGATGGGACACTACGATAAAGCGTCCGGCGACATCAGGTCAAGAGAGCGGGAACTCAATAACTGGTTGATGGAACAGGGATGGTGATCCTCCGATGCGGCGTCGCGCAGTGCGGCGCCGTTTTTTTCGCGGGAATACTAATTGCACTTTTGACTGTTATATCGAAAAGTGGAACAATATTATCAGGTGGTGCATATCTATGATCGATATCTTGATAGTTGAAGACGACAAGGAACTGGCTGAACTCATCACGGATTTTCTTCGTGAAGAAGGTTACGTTGTAACTAATGTCGACAGCGGCGACCGCGCCATAGAACTTTATGAGAAGTATGGAGCCAAGCTCGTCATACTCGATATCAACCTGCCTGATGTCAACGGTTTTGCAGTGTGCAGCAGACTCAGAGAGATCGCCGATACTCCTATCCTCATAGTGAGCGCCAGGACAGATAAGGAAGATAAGATCAACGGCTTCGACTTGGGAGCAGACGATTATATAGAGAAGCCCTACGATATAGATGTCCTGATCGCCAAGATAAAGGGCATCTTCAAGCGCAGGTATCAGCAGGATATCATCTCCGCGAGCGGAGTAACGCTCAATCTCGTTGACAGAACAGCCGTGATCGACGGTAATCCGGTCGAACTCCCCTCCAAAGAATTCGATCTTCTGAGCCTGCTCATCGAGAATCACGGCAAAGCACTCAAAAAAGAATTTCTCTTTAATACCGTTTGGGGATCCGACAGCGACTCGGAGATACAGACGCTGCATGTTCACATCAACCGTCTCAGGCAGAAGCTCGGGGATGATCCTAAGAATGCGAAGCGCCTGCTCACCGTCTGGGGCGTGGGGTATAAATTCGTATGAGAGCATTCAGAAGACTGTTGATCACGGTAATCATCATCTTCATCCTGATAGCGGGTGGACTTGATCTTTATCTGTGGAAGACTAAGCTCAACGACGACGGCGAGTACCGCGTCGAAGCGAAGAGATTCGCTGATGACATAGAAGAGAACGGAAATTATGATCTTTCCGACTACCCGCATCTTACAGGAATCTATACTGAAGAAGACGGTCCCCTCTACACCGCCGATGAACATTATCTTATCGTTGAGGCTGCGGGCAGGCTTTACAGGGTCGAATATACTGTCGAGGATAATGATAGAGGCTTTGTTATGATCAATATCGCGATGGGTGTTCTGTTCGTTGTAACGATAGCCTATCTTCTATACATTAAGCACCACATCATCACGCCGTTCGGCAGGATAAGCGATGTCCCGCAGGAATTGGCAAAGGGCAATCTCGCCGTTCCGTTGCCGGAAGAGAAGAGCCGTTTCTTCGGAAAGTTCACCTGGGGCGTCAATATGCTCCGCGAGAATATCGAGGACAGCCGTCAGAAAGAGATCACGATGCAGAAGGACAGGAAACTCCTGCTCCTGTCACTCTCACATGATATAAAGACTCCTCTGTCCGCCATCAAGCTCAATGCGGAAGCGCTCTCGAAGGGGCTCTACAAAGACGAAGAGAAGAAACAGTCCGTAGCCAGAAGCATCAACAAACGGGCCGATGAGATCGAGAACTTCATCAATGAGATCACAAAGGCAGCAAGCCAGGACTTCATGACTTTTGAAGTAAAAGGATCCGAAGAATTCCTGAGCAGGATCATAAATAAGATCCGCGACAGATATGCTCCGCAGCTCGCGCTTACCGGAACCGAATTCAAGATCGAACAGTATAACGACTGTCTTCTGTCATGTGACCCGGACCGACTGGCAGAATGCATTCAGAACCTTATAGAGAATGCGATCAAATACGGTGACGGCAGGATCATAGGCATAAGATTCAGCCTCGTCGACGGCTATGAACTGATAACCGTTTATAACTCAGGATGCACCCTGGAGAAAAAGGATCTGCCCGAGATCTTCGAGAGCTTCCACAGAGGTGCGAACGCAACAGGAATAAAGGGAAACGGACTCGGATT
>OMQY01000197.1 GCA_900313405.1 uncultured Eubacteriales bacterium | reverse complement strand
TTCAAAGTCCATATGATCCCCCGCGTCGGATCCGGCTATTCATCCGATGATATCGTTGCCGATCGTCCTTCAGCCTCAGCCATAAGATCCGAGCTTTTCTCGCTTCAGGATCACGGGCATCTGTCGGTTGCGGCAGCGGCACTTCATCTTGCAGGCAAGTTGCCTGACAGTTCACTTGCAGCAGCACTGCATGCCTGGCAGAATGGTATCTGCAGACTGCCGGACCGCGATCGTTATGCAAACGATATCCTTAACAGGATCGCTGTATCGTCATCCTCCGAGCTTGACCGGATCGCCTATATGAGCGACGGACTGTCGGGATATCTGCTTAATAAGGTTACTGATATCAGAGCCGGGGAAGCGCTTTTCGATAAGATGGCTGAGAAACTGGCCACAAAGCACTTCACCATGCCGAGGATATATCGTTCACTCGCATCCATGCTTGTCGGCCAAATCGCAGCCTACGTTAGCGAAGAGACACATCCCCGTTACATCCGCGTCCTCGGATTCGGCAAAGAAGGCCGTTACTGTCTTAAGATCATGGGAAAGTGCGCCCGCCTTCCGATCATCCACAACTGTTCTGACGCATTGGAGATTTATTCCTCCGATGAAGCACTGAAGTCGCAGTTCGAGCTTGATCTCGCTGCCGGTAATGTCGCTGCATCTTATCTCGGAATGCCGTATAACTCTGAGTGGGAGACTCCGCCGGTCAGGATCTGAGCACAAAAAAACTGCCCCGTTACCGAAGCAGTCTTGTTATCATAATCAACTGTATGATTACTGAGCCTTAGCTGCAGCCTTTGTCAGACGAGACTTCTTTCTTGCAGCTGCGTTCTTGCTGATGTAGCCCTTAGCAGCGGCCTTATCGAGAGTCTTCTGAACAGTCTTCAAGGACTCTTCAACATTCTCATTAGCAGCGATGGAAGCGTTTGTCTTCTTCACTACTGTACGAATCTCGCTCTTCTTCATCTTGTTAGCAGCTGTCTTCTTATCTGTAACGTTTACACGCTTGATAGCTGACTTGATATTAGGCATGTCGTTCACCTCCATCGTTTTTTACACCGAAGGATTTTAACACGTTAATAAAAAGCGTGCAATAGTTAATTTTATATATAAGGATCAAGCTCTTCCGCCCTTGGGACCTGCCGCCGCATAGAGCGCGATGCTGGCTGCGATAGGCAGGTTGAGAGAATCGATATTGTCGGTATGCTCGATCCTGACGGGCTGACCGATGTTCGAGAAGGATGCAGGAAGTCCCGTGGCCTCATTACCGAATATCAGACTGTATGGTCCCTCGATCTTAGTCTCCTGAAGCCTCGTGCTGCCGTCGAGCATAAACGGATAGAGACGATTATCGGGGAATCGGGTCATATACTCATCGAAAGACTCGAACACCTCTACCCTTACTCTCGCAGCGGCTCCCATGGAAGCCCTGACGGTCTTCGGATCCCACTGATCCACGGCAGGCGGTATGACTGCGATATCGAGAACTCCGAAGCCGGCGCAGCTTCTCATTATCGTTCCCATATTGCCGGCATTCGAAGGATTGACCAGAACAACATGGTTGCCTTCCCTGATGTGTTCCGTCTTCTTCTCCACGACGGCAATGACAAAACAATTCTCTTTCTGAGACAGGATATTAAACGGTTTCTCCTCGACGGATATGCCGAATCCGGCCTCTTTACTTATCTCCTCGATCCTGGCGATCGTCTCCTCGGATCTGAACTGAGGATGAAGGATGACCTCCTTCACCGTCCCGGGTCTGTTGACCAGGAACTCCATCGCGACAGTCGCCCCGAGAGCGTAAGAAATGTCATCATCTTTCCTGTATCTGCTAACTTTCATTTTTTCCTCTCAATAAAGAATGACAAATTCTTTTATGTGTGATATCTTGTATATGTATTATATACGTAAATACTGATCGGAGGCATACATCTCATGGAAAATCAGAATAATCCCAACGTTAACCCTCAGCCTCAGCAGGCTCCTTATCAGCAGCCCGTACAGCAGGCTCCCTACCAGCAGCCCATGCAGCAGGCTCCCTACCAGCAGCCTATGCAGCAGGCTCCCTATCAGCAGCCCATGATGCAGGCTCCTGCTCAGCCCAGGCCTGATCAGTCCAAGCTCTTTGCAATCCTGGCTTACATCCCGTTGTTCTTCCTTATCGGTCTGCTCGTAGCACCCGAGAAGTTCAACCCCTTCGTTAAGAACCACGTTAATAACGGAATCCTGATCTCGATCCTCACTGTAGTATCTGTTCTGTTCCGTATTCTCTTCGGTCTTATCGCCAAGGGCTTCGGCGAGACTCTTCTTGTTATCTTCCTGCCTCTTACGATCACACTGATCATCTTCGGTATTGAAGCAGTTATCAAGAATCAGTACTACTCCATCCCCTTCATCGGCAATAAGATCCTTATCGTTAAGTAATCTTACTTTTCGCTGAACAACAAAGAACTGCCGTTTCAAAAGCGGCAGTTCTTTTTTATGTGCTTCTTCACGGAAAGCCCGGGAGCAAGCCCGTCAGATCTCCCCCTTTGCCCACACCTTCATCATCTCATTGGTAAGGCTGAAGTCATCCGGCTGGAATTCGATGTCGTCTCTCGTTCTCCACTCGGCTACCTTGAGTTCGCTCTCATCCATCGTAATGGTGTCATCGCCGTCGACATCACAATAGAATCCGACAAGGATATCGTCGACGATGCCCCACGGCTGTGACTTATAGTATCTGATGTTCTTAACCTTGAGACCGGTCTCCTCCATGACTTCACGGGCAACGGTCTCTTCGAGCGTCTCTCCTATCTCGGTGAATCCGGCAACGAGAGCAAAATGAGCGAAGCCTGTCCTGTACTTGGTCACGAGGAGTTTATCTCCGTTTGTCACTCCGACAATGACGGCCGGAACGATCCTGGGATAGATAACGTTACCACACTCACATCTGATGGCGCGTTCCTTGTCATCAAGATGAGTCAGCTTACCGCACCTGCCGCAGTAACGGTTATTTCTGTACCAGTTTGCCAATTGAAGCGCGGTGAAAGCAACAAATACCCTGTACTTCTTGGGAAAACCCATTGAGCGGAACTTCCTCACGTTCACGAACTCATAACCTTCAGGGATCTTCATATCGCCGATATCATCGACATCCAGAAGGAAATAGTGGTTCTCGTCATCTACCGAGAAAAGATAAACCAGTTCGTCAGTGCTGATCTCGGGAAGATACATTACCATCGGGAACAGGTCACCACTTATCAGAACATCGTTGCCGCGAAGAGCGATAACGATAGAATCGGCACCCGGCTTGCAGTCAGGATCATAGTGGTTATAGAGCTTATGCGGGAAAATGTCTTGTATCATATGTATCTCCTTTATCAATCAAGTTCAATATCGTCGAGCAGATCATAGATCGCATCCTGTGAGAGCACGCCTCGCTTCAGGGTATCCGGCAGAAGACCCCGCTCGTCTGCCTCGTAGTCAGACTTAAATGTCGTGGCGAGGTATTTCTCGAGCTGCCTTATGTCCGAAGTAGCGGCCCTTCCCATATCACGGCTTACACGGTCAAATACTTCCTCCATATGGGCTATCCTTACCGTACGAAGGTAGATCTCGATACCGTTGTCATCATTCGACCCGATGACCACGTCAGCCTTGGCTTTGACTTCATCAACGCTGTTGCCCATGGCAACGCCGGTACCGGCAAGCTCGAGCATGCCTATGTCTGCGATGTCATCTCCGAAGGCCGCTACATCCCGAGTATCGATTCCCAGGTAGTTGCAGGCCATGATAATTGCTGATTCTTTGTTGACTCCACGGGGTGTGAACTTATACCAGTAACCGTCA
>OMQY01000171.1 GCA_900313405.1 uncultured Eubacteriales bacterium | reverse complement strand
GAAGTCAGTAAGGTTGCTGTCTCCCCAGCTTCTCTCAAGTACATCCTCATCCGGCGTATAGTTTCTGTAAAAAGTCCCGTCGGTCGCGTCTGCCGTGATGTTCACATGCCCTATGACCTCTTCGGCACGTCTGATGATCTCACGCGTCTTATCGGAACTGAACGCACCTTCAAAGATCTTCGTTCCCCTGACCTTTACTTCCGCGCCGCCGCTTGTTATCAGTATGTCCGGGGCAAGCGTTCCCAGATACTTACGGGAATTACTCTCACTTCTCGATGTTACGACTCCGATGATCTTACCATCACGACGGTATTCCTCCAGGACTTTAAGAGCTCCGCCGGGAATGGTCTTGTCGCTCTTAAGCAATGTTCCGTCCAGATCAAATAAATAACAGTTGCTCATCTTATAACCTTTTCGATATGATCGTTGAATAAGATTATAGTATACTTTCTTGAACTTATCCTCAAAAACCTATATAATCTCCGACGTGACGCATCGAGGTGTAGCGCAGTTGGTAGCGTACGTGCTTTGGGAGCATGGGGTCGCAGGTTCGAATCCTGTCACCTCGACCACATTTAACATTGTTACAGATCCTTTTATCACGGGTCTTAGCGACAGATAACAGAAACGGCAACAGATCGATCGGTCCTGTTGCCGTTTTGCTCGTTAATTAAGCTTTATGATATCAGTCGAGCGCTTCCTCGATGGTCTCGGGAGTGTATTCCTGACCGTGATAGACGATGACTACGCCTTCGGGAAGATCTTCGAAGGCCCGGTGCTTCATATCAGTCGTCGCATCGCCCAGTATTATCCTCTGAAGCGAGTCAAGTCCGTCGAAAAGATCATTGGGGATCTTCTCGATACCGTTGATCTCGACTTCGGTTATCGTCGATGCACTGTCATACCACGGTACGGATTCATCTTCCCAGTCACCGGGGATCTTATCGCCTGTTATGATCAGTCTTGTTCCGTCTATCACCCAGGAACAATTGATTTCTTCCTCGACCTTGATCATCCATTCCTCGTCAGATCCGTCTGTCTCTGTAAGGAGATCACCTGCCTGATCAAGATCGACCCACACACAAGGCCTGATACCCCGTTGCCTGTCTTTCTCATTGAATAATCCGAATCTTGACAGGTCGATCCTGCCGTCCTGCTCAACGAGCATTGCATGCCCTTCTGCCGTAAACCATGACTCCACATCAAATGACGTCCTGAGCCACCAGCATGCATACTCATTGCCGATCACGGACTCATCATAGACAAATCCATATCCGGTCAGCTCTTCGTAGCGCTTCTGCGTAAAATCATCTACCAGACCGGTGGTGTTGTGCTCGGCATAAGGCGTAGCCCTGCAGAGAAGCAACATTGAGTATATGTCGTGATGGTCCTCGTCATAGTCGATGGGAACTGCCTCATAGTATCTCATGACATCATCGTAAGACAGAAGGAAGACGCCGCTTATAATATCACCGATAAACTCTCCGGCATCATTCACTTGAGTATAATCCGTCATATCTGCAAGCGCACCTGATTCCTCATCCGTAAAAGCACTTCCTGAGAATTCCGAATTAAGCCATGTTCTGATGTAACTGCTGTTCCACGGCTGCGAAACACTGAGATCACTACCGCTTGCATTCTCACTCTCGTTGAAACATTCGTAGTCGAGTACATACTTAGAGATAAGAAGAGCCCTGCCGTCCTGAATATCAAGGACCTGCCATTTGATAGGTTCAGCTCCGTTATCAGGATCATTGTCCTGTTCATATCTTCCGAAGGCGACAATATCACCGACTTCTATGTCACTTCCTACCGAAGCAGGTTCATTCGAAGCCTCGATCGGATCAGTATCACTTACCTTTATGACGCTCCAGTAATATCTGCCGTCGATAAGCTTAAGCTTCATGGTGTAATAGACGCAGTCGAGCGGCTCGTCGAAGTAGTACTTCTGTGTCTTAACGTAGTAATACTCTCCATCGAAAAAGATATCAACGATCTCATTACCGTCTCCGCCTCCGGCATCACCTTTACTGTAGTAGATATATCCGTCCCCTGCAAGATAATGATGATCTGTGTCACTGCCGTCGGTAAGGCTGCTGTTAAGGACATCCATTTTCTCAGTGGAAAGATTGAAGATATTCTCTTCTATCCAATAAAGCTTCTCAGCTTCAAGCCGGTACATAGATGATGTTGCCAGTATCGTACCATTCGGATCCGCTGTGACCTTTTCCGCTTCAAAGTCATCAAAATACTGAGAATAATCAATAACTGTCTCCGTCAATGTCGAGTTCGGTAAGAACCATCCGAGATGATAAACCTCGAATCCGGTGTTGCAATCATATCCGCTCATTTGGAAAAGATCGACGAATACTCTAAGCTGTTCTGCCTCAGGCAATTCATCGATAGACATCGATATTGCCTCACCTTCAACTACAGGTTCTACATAATCGGGTGTGACCTCTTCAGTTCCGGAAGTGTCATCAGTCTCTTCGGCAGCTGTAGTCTCAGTTGTAGCAACAGGCTCAGTATCAATACCGGTCAGCTCTGTCTCTGTCATATTCTCATATGTTTCCTCGGTAGTCGTCTCAGATTCATCTTCATCTTTATCATTGACAGCTATCGATATGACAGTTGCAGTGATCCCGACAACCGCTGCAAGCGCAAGCACGCCTATCGTAACCTTGCCTGCCATGGTAGAGAAGAACCCTTCCTTCGCCTTAGCCTTTGGAGCTGTCCAAGCCGAATCCTTGGCGCCGGTAACGTTTCTCTCTTTTGCACCTGCGCCTTCCTTGGAACCAAGAGCGTTCTCTTTTGAACCGGGACCTTCCTTGGATGCTGTCTCATATGACTTTGCCATACTGTTGATATTGATAGCAGGAAGCGTAAGATTATCGGCTTCACCATTCAGGAACTTCGTCATGAACGGCAGAACAGCAGCGGCCGCAAAGCGGTCATCATTATCCTTTTCATACTTCTCTATGCCGGATCTGATCTTGACTCTGGAAGACTTGAGCCTGGTCTTGACAGTCCCTTCAGGACAGTTCATGAGCTGCGCTATCGTCTCTACAGGCAGTTCGTCATAGTAATAAAGGATCACCGTCTGATACTGAACATCCGACAGTTCCTCGCGCAGGATCTTACGGAGGATATTTCTCTTCTCCTCGACCAGGATGTAGGAATCCGGGAGCGACTCAAGATCATCATTGCCCTGAAGTGACTCATCAGACGCGATCGTGTCGTCATAGGAGACATCGCCCTTCTTCTTACGGTACAGATCAAGGGCTTTGTTGGCAGCGATCGTCTTGATCCACCCCAGCAGCATCCTGTCGTCTTCAAAAGAGCCTATCTTATTGAACACAGCAACATAGGTGTCCTGTGTCGCATCCGCGGCGTCATCCGGATCTCTCAGTATTCCGTAACATGTCGCATAGACCAGTCTCTCGCTCTTGTTATAAAGATCAGTAAACGCATTCTCATCTCCGCTCTTGATCCTCGCGGCCAGCTGCGCATACTCATCATAAAGTTTCTCGTTGTTCATCTCTG
>OMQY01000176.1 GCA_900313405.1 uncultured Eubacteriales bacterium | reverse complement strand
TATGCTTCTATCATCGGTGTAGATCTTGATAACCTCCTCCTCTCTCAACCTGATACAGGTGAGCAGGCTCTTGATATCACAGAGACTCTTGTCCGCAGCGGATGTATCGATGTTATTGTCATCGACTCTGTTGCTGCACTTGTTCCCAAGGCTGAGATCGAAGGTGAGATGGGCGATTCTCATGTCGGACAGCAGGCAAGACTTATGAGTCAGGCGCTCCGTAAGCTGACCGGCATCATTTCCAAGTCGGGTACTATCTGTATCTTCATTAATCAGCTTCGTGAGAAGATCGGTATCATGTTCGGTAATCCGGAGACAACGACAGGAGGACGTGCTCTTAAGTTCTACTCATCCGTAAGACTTGATGTCAGGAAGACAGAGACACTCCGTAACGGTACTGATGTGATCGGAAGCCATACAAGAGTCAAGGTCGTTAAGAATAAGGTTGCTCCGCCATTCAAGGAAGCTGAATTCGATATCATGTACGGTAAGGGAATCTCTAAGGAGAGTTGTATCATCGATCTTGCCGTTGAGAATAACATTATCGAGAAGAGCGGTTCCTGGTTCGCATATAAGGGACAGAAGATCGGCCAAGGTAAAGAGAATGCCAAGGTATACCTGATGGAGAATCCTGCTATCAGAGATGAGATCGAAGAGATGATCAGAGATTCCTACAGACCTGCTGATCCTTCGGAAATGGCTGACAAGGCGGTTGATGACGGAGAAGATTTTGCTTTCGATGATTCAGATGATGATATCCTCGGAATCGATATGTGATCATGGATAACGATAATACTGTTTCTGAGGCGGTTACAGTTGCTATAAGGCACATCGGTCTCGGAACAAGTTCATCTGGCAAGATATATGCTTATTTGCAGCAGAAGGGTTACGGCCCTTCTGTTTGCAATGAAGCTGTCTCTGAACTTATAGAGAGAGAATATATTGATGATCTGAAGGCGGGACGGGCAATTATCCGTAAACGTACAGGGAAGAAGCAGGAGAGTCGGTCTTTGATGACCCGCCGCCTGCTCGCCGGCGGAGTCTCCCGAGAGAAGGTCGATATCCTTGTGAGCGAATTGGAAGATGACAGGGATACATGTGTAGCGCTTTTTGATGCTCTATATCCCGATATTCCGGGTGGAGACGCCGATCTTCTCGTCAATGAATTATTATCTGTCGCTTCGAGAAGAGGTTATTCCGTTGAGACAGCATCTTCCGCATTCAGGATATGGCTTGCTAAGCATTGAATCTGTTATAATATTCCGATCTTTATTTTAGGAGGACGGTCCCGGTGAAGAACAGAGCTGAGATTCGGGTATCTATGGTCGCTTTGGGTTGTTCCAAGAACCTTGTGGATGCTGAGTGCATGCTTAAGCTTGTAAAAGACGGTGGATTCAATGTTGTAGGCGATGTCGCTGATTCTGATGTGGCTATAATCAATACTTGCGGTTTTATTGAGTCGGCCAAGAAGGAAGCCATAGATGCTATTTTGTCTGCCGCTGATGTTGACAGCGCATCTTCTGACAGGCGTAAGATAATCGTTACCGGCTGTCTCCCTCAAAGGTATTCTGATGATATCCTCGAATCTATGCCTGAAGTTGATATAGTTATGGGTACGGCACACTATAAGGATATCTGCACAGCCATAGATTCATTATTTGATACATCTGATACGATCGAGCATAAATATGTCGAATCAGTCGGCGGTATGGATCATCTTTTGACGGATCGCGAAGTATCTACGACCGGTTATGCCTGGCTTAAGATCGGGGAGGGGTGTATGAACCGTTGTTCGTTCTGCGCCATTCCTTTGATCAGAGGTAAGTTTGTATCCAGGAACATTGACGAGATTATTGAAGAGGCGAAGAATCTTGCATCCAAGGGCTATAGAGAGATAATACTTGCTGCTCAGGATACTACAAACTATGGCTTGGATCTATACAAGAAGAGAATGTTGCCTGAACTTCTCAAGAGACTTGAGAAGATAGATGGAATAGATCTTATAAGAGTGATGTATGGATACATGGACGGTATTACCGACGAATTGATCGATACCATAGCTTCAAGTAAAAAGATCGCTCATTATCTTGATATCCCCATTCAGCATGGTGATGACCGTGTCCTTAAGGCTATGTACAGGAAAGATAATGTTCAGCTGATAACAGAGAGACTGGAGAGATTACGCAGGAAGATACCGGGGCTTATAGTCAGGACGACGGTCCTCGTTGGATTCCCCGGAGAGACGGAAGAGGAGTTTGATCATCTCAAAGAGAATCTTCGCAGATGGAAGTTTGACAGACTCGGATGCTTTATGTTCTCTCCGGAAGAGGGTACACCTGCTTTTGATCTGCCTGATCAGATCGATGAAGAGACTAAGCAGAGACGCTATGATGAGATCTATGCTCTGCAAAAAGAGATATCGGCTGAAGCCAACCGGAACAGACTCGGTTCAATTGTATCGGTAACTATTGATTCTATTTCCGAAGATGGTATATTCTACGTTGGGCGCAGTTATGGGGAAGCCCCTGAGATCGATCCTTTGATCTATGTTGTGGCCGATAAATGTGAACTGGAAATTGGAAAGACTTATGAAGTCAAGATAGTTGACAGTTCCGATTATGAATTGACAGGAGTAACAGTATGAACCTTCCTAATAAACTCTCGATGACCAGGATCATAATGATCCCGTTCGTAATGCTCTTTATGCTTCCGATCTCTGCTTACGGGCATGAGCCGAACAAGTGGAATGATTTTATCGACAGTAAAGGAATGACGATCGCAGCGATCCTGTTTATCGTCGCCTCTTTGACTGATCTCTTCGATGGTAAGATCGCCCGTAAGTATAACCTTATAACCAACCTGGGTAAGTTCCTTGATTCACTTGCCGATAAGATGCTTGTTATTGCAGTTCTTATTGCTTTTGTAAGTCTGGGCCGTGTATCCCCCTGGCTTCTTGCCATCATCGTTCTTAGAGAGTTCATGGTTACCGGTATCAGATTGATCGCTTCTAAGGAAGGCGTTGTTATGGCAGCCAAGATGATCGGAAAGATCAAGACAACGACACAGATGATAGCCATTACATATCTTATGTTCGAGCCCTTACTCCATAAGATCTCCGGTGAGGGATATGACGGATATGCACTTATGGTTGCAGGAGATACGAATGCGATCCTTGTCATCGGTAATATTCTTGTCTACATCTGTGTTATCATGACCGTTATATCAGGTGCCGACTATATGATCAAGAATATCAACTATCTTAGGGAATCTGACTAAAATACTTTGAATATAAAACTTTTTTCTTTTTTCTATTGACAATTAGGATAAGTTACATTAAAAAAGATTTGTAGATTGCAATGACAGTCTTAATGGAGGTAATAAAAAATGACAAACGAAGAGATTTTCAACAGCATTAAGTCTATGATCGTTGACCAGCTTGGTGCAGAGGAGAGCTCCATCACACTCGAGTCTTCCTTTATCGACGATCTGAATGCTGATTCACTTGACATGGTTGAGCTTGTTATGGCAATGGAGCAGGAATTCGATATTTCTATCCCTGATGAGGTTGCTGAGAAGGTTGCTACAGTCGGTGATGCTGTTGATTATATCAAGGGACTTGCTGAGTAATATTATATCTTCAAGCGGTTTACAGCTGAATGAGTGTTTTACTCATTCAGCTTTTCTTTTATAAGGGAGGCTTAGATGGAAGATTATAGTTTGTTCGAGGAGCGTCTCGGTTACGTTTTCGAGGATAAGTCGCTTCTTCGGACCGCATTCACACATACCACCTATGTATTCGAGAACAGCGGACATCATTATGACTCGAATCAGCGCCTGGAATATATAGGTGATGCGGTGTTGGATCTGGTAGTCGGCAGACGGCTTTATGATATGAGACCAATGGCGGACGAAGGGTATCTGTCAAAGATGCGCAGCATATCTGTATGTGAGCATTCTTTTGCTTATGTTGCAAGAAGACTCGGTATAGGTGATCATCTTCTGATGGGAAAAGGCGAGGATGCAAGCGGCGGACGCGAAAAGGATTCAACTTTGGCTGATGCATTTGAGGCTGTAATAGCAGCAGTATATTTTGACGGAGGCTTTGATAAAGCTCAGGAAGTTATACTCAGGAATCTCGAGGATGTCATTGAAGATGCTGTAGCGGGTAAACTTTTCTCGGATTATAAGAGCAGATTGCTCGAGATCGCCCAGATCAAAGGCCATCAGCATAAGATAAGGTTCGAAGTTGTCGATGAGACCGGGCCCTCACACATGAAATCCTTTACGGTTGCCGTTTATGCTGATGATGTTTTTCTTGCAGAAGCAGAAGGTAACAGTAAGAAAAATGCCGAGCAGAAGTGTGCAAAGGCTGCGATCAGTCAGTATCAGTCTTTGTTTGGTGATGAATGAGCCTTTTGCCTGATTTATGGTATAATTAATAGAATTTTGAGAAAGTAATTGGTTGAATGTATCTTAAAAAGCTTGAAGTACAAGGGTTTAAGTCTTTTCCCGAGAGCACTCTGATCGAATTTGATCAGGGAATGACTGCTGTAGTAGGACCTAACGGCAGCGGTAAATCTAATGTTACCGATGCTATCCGTTGGGTCTTAGGTGAGCAGAGTGTTAAATCCCTTCGTGGCGGTAAGATGGAGGATGTTATCTTCAACGGCACCCAGTCGCGCAAGGCGATGAACTATGCTGAAGTCTCTCTGACACTTGATAATAGCGACAGATACGTTGATTCCGATTATTCAGAGATACAGATAACAAGAAGACTTTATCGATCCGGCGAGAGCGAGTATCAGATCAACCATGTAAACTGCCGTCTTAAGGACATTGTCGGTATGTTTCTTGATACCGGTATGGGTAAGGACGGCTATTCTATCGTTGGTCAGGGACGTGTCGATGAGGTTCTGTCGACTAAGTCAGAAGATAGAAGAAGGATCATTGAAGAAGCGTCCGGTATCGTTAAGTACAAGGTGCGGAAGGAAGAAGCCGAGCGTAAGCTCAATTCAACAGAGCAGAATCTTGTAAGGATCGACGATATCTTAAGTGAGATATCAGAACGTATCGGACCACTTAAGGAGCAGTCTGAGAAGGCTATTGCTTATCACAAAGCCTATGAAGAACTCAAAGCTAAGGATATTGGTCTTATGCTCAGGAAGATCGATGTCGCTAACGAGGCTATGGGGGATTCTGCTTCCGTTAAGGAGAAACTTGAAGAAGAGATCAAGACTCAGGAAGACAGATATATCGCTTTCAGAGAGAGCAATTCAGAGTTGAACCGTAAGGCTGAAGAGCTGGATGATCTTATAGAGAATAAAAGACAGGATCTGTCTGACATTACCGAGGAGATACACGATATTTCTTCTGATAAAAGGATAACCGAGGAGCGTCTTAACCAGCTCAAGGAGAAGATCGACAGATCTGTTCTCGATGAAGAGGCATTTAATAAGGAAGCCGAGAAACTCCGTGAGGATTATTCGGCTCGTCTTAATAAATCTGATGAATTGTTGGAGAAGGCCGATGAGCAGACTCGTAAGGCTGATGCGCTGTCTGCGCAGAGAGACGAGCTTCTCGAAGAATACAGACGTTCGGAACAGAGTCAGGATGATATCCGTAAGAGTATAGAATCTAAGACTAATCAGTTGATCGATACTCGCGATCGTATCCATGTATACGAGAGTCAGATCGCTTCTTATGACGACAGGATCAAAGAGATCTCAGGTAATTACGAGATCACTTCAAAACTGATAGTTGAGATGACGGAGAAGCTTAAGGAAGCCGATGAGCTTTGGAGAAGCATGATGCAACAGGAGGGCGATGTCACATCAGATATCGCTTCGCGTAATGACAGGCTGTCGGAGCTTAAGAAGAAAGAAAGCAGACTGTTAAGCGAATATGAGACTAATAATCGTAACTACCTGTCATCCAAAGCCAGACAGAAGACTTTGGATGAGCTTGAGAAACGTAAGGAAGGTTATCAGGAGTCTGTCAGGCGACTGATGAACTATGTTGATGAACACAAGACACTGTCATCCGGTATCGTTGGTGTTATCGGAGATCTCCTCTCTACAAAGAAGGAGTACGAGACGGCGATCGAGATCGCACTCGGCAGCAGTATTCATAATGTTGTAACTAAGACCGAAAATGATGCTGCCGAGCTGATCAATGTGCTCAAGACCAATAAACTCGGCAGAGTTACTTTCCTGCCGATCGAGAATATCAGACCCAGAGAGATCGAGGCCTCTTCCGTCAGGAAGGCAGAAGGGCGAAGAGGCTATATCGGCATAGCTTCTGATCTTGTTGAGTATTCAGCAGATATCGGCGATATCGTATCAAATCTCCTCGGTAAGATCATTATCTGTGAGGATATGAAGAGCGCCCGAGACATTGCATCGACCTTGTCTCACTCCATTAAGGTTATTTCTCTCGAGGGAGATTGCATCAATCCCGGCGGATCTCTTACCGGCGGATCAGTAAGACAGAATGCCGGAGGGATCTTAGGCAGAAGCAGAGAGATCGAAGAGCTTACAAGATCCATCGCAGATCTTGAGAAAGCTCTGTCAGTTACAGAGGCTGAGCGCCAGCAACTTGATGAAGAGATCGGTGATATCAACAGAGAGCTCTCTCAGCTCGAGGAGCAACTTAAGTATTTCTCGCTCGAGAGGGTTAAGGCTGAAGGTGAGTATCGTAATCTCAGTTCCAAGATCGAGGAGAGTAAGACATCGCTTACAAATGCTGAATCAATGATAACCTCCATTTCCCAAGACAGACTTCGTGCTGTTGAGGATCTTGAAGAGTTGAATCTCATTGCAGGTGAGACGGAATCCGAACTTGATGATTACAGAGAGTCGATCGTTAAGAAAGACAATGCCTCCAAGGATTACACAGAGAAGCTTGAAGTCCTGAGAGAGTCCATCAGTGAAGCAAAGACAGCTGCAGAGCGTATCATTGCAGAGCGTAACGGTCAACTTCAGATGGCAGAATTGATCAAGAGTGAACTCGATAAGCGTAAAGCATCAGCTGATAATGCGGTGGCTGAACGAGAGTCATATGCTCTCCAGTCGGAAGAGTGTCATAAACTGATCGATGAGTATACGTCAAGTATTGATAAACTCAATGAGAAGGCCGGCGCCCTGCAGAAAGAGATCAATGAGCTCAATACCAGCAAATCAAGTGTTGATAAGGAACTTGCCGGCTATGTCGACAAGATCACCGAGATCAATGACGAAGTCAATATGCTGCGTAATAAATACAATAATCTCGTATCCAGGTATGAACGATATATCAACGATATAGATTTCTGCAAGAATAAGCTCTGGGAAGACTATGAGACCACATACGATAATGTCAAAGGTGTCTATCCCGAGGTTACTGATCAGGCAGCTGCATCCCGTGATATATCCAAGCTCAAGGGTGAGATCAAGGCATTGGGCCCGGTCAACCTCAATTCTGTTGACGAGTATAAAGAGATTTCCGAGAGATTTGAATTTATGACGTCACAGCGTAATGATATTGCTCAAGCTAAGGCAAATCTCGAGAAAGTCATTTCCGATCTGATCCAGGAGATGAAGCAGCAGTTTATCGAGCACTTTAATATTATCAACGAGAACTTCAAGACAGTATTTACCGACCTTTTTAACGGCGGTACTGCCGAGATCCTCCTCGACAGCGATGATGTTCTCAACTGTTCCATCGAGATCAAGGCTCAGCCTCCGGGAAAGAAACTTCAAAGCCTTACACTCTTGTCGGGTGGTGAGAGATGTCTTACGGCTATCGCGCTTCTGTTTGCGATACTGCAGCTTAAGCCGTCACCGTTCGTTATCCTCGATGAGGTCGAGGCTGCTCTGGATGACGTTAATGTCAGCAGATTTACGGACTTTGTCCGCCGCTACTGTGCAAGATCGCAGTTCATCATCGTTACACACCGTAAGGGTACGATGGAAGCCTGTGACCGTATGTACGGTGTTACCATGCAGGAGCGTGGTATATCTAAGATCCTGTCTATGCGTATGGGAGACGAATAAAGGAGAATCATTATGGGAATATTGGACGCTTTTAAGCGTGGACTTGAGAAAACGAGAAATTTCGTTTCCAGCGGTTTTACAAAGATCGCTGCAAGTACCGGTCATTTCGATGAGGATCAGCTCGACGAACTCGAAGAGATCCTTGTACGTGCCGACTGCGGTGTCGGTGCGAGTACCGATATCATCGATCATGTTAAAGACAACATCAAGAAGTCGGGTGACGACAGCAAGGAAGCAGTTATGGCTTCTGTCAAAGAGAAGATGCTCGAGATCCTTGGGCCTAAATCAACTATTACTCTTGAAGATGGTAAACTTAATGTCATCCTGATGATCGGAGTTAACGGTACAGGTAAGACTACTACAGCCGGTAAGCTTTGCGAGAAGTATAAGAAGCAGGGGAAGAAGGTAATCTTAGGTGCTGCCGATACTTT
>OMQY01000095.1 GCA_900313405.1 uncultured Eubacteriales bacterium | reverse complement strand
TGACGCTATCAAGTTCCTTAAGGAAGAGATGATCTGTAAGATCCTCTCTTACAAGGGTGAAGTCTTCTCTGTAGAGCTTCCTATCACTGTTGAACTCGAGATCGTTGAGTGTGAGCCGGCCGTTAGAGGTGATACATCCAACAACGCTACAAAGTATGCTACTCTCGAGACAGGTGCCGTTGTTAAGGTTCCTCTCTTCGTAGATCAGAACGAGAAGATCGTTGTTGATACAAGGACCGGAGAATATCTCCAGCGCGCTTGATCGTGAATGATAATCAGTTAGCGGAATCCATTAAGGGCGACAGATCGATGACTCAGGGCTTTGTCGCCCAGTATGCGGCTGAAGCAGCGCTTCAGGTAGATGGCGTTGCGTCTCTGGTTCCGTCTTTTGCTGTAGCACTTAAGGAAAAAGCAGGTGTAGTACATGAAGGTAAAGGCGTCAGGGTTATCTTCTCGGAAGATAGCTCTGACAGCGTTTCCATCACTGTCTATCCTGTTATTTTCTATGGTAAAATTATTCCTGAGGTAGCCTGGGAGATCCAGGAACATGTTAAAGAGGACGTTGAGAAGTTTACGGGACTTGATGTTGAGACTGTCGATGTCTATGTAACAAGAGTTATCGAGGACGAGAACAAGAGTCCGTCAGATGAGGAGGAGACAAATATATGAACGGCTTTTTAAGGGTGCTGATGTTTATATACTCAGTTGTTCTGGCTTTATTGTCTATCATCCTTCTTTATGCTTTTGTGGATGAGGGACTGTTTGCCGATATGTTGTCGCCTTTGGCTTCTATGGTTACCGATCCTGCCAAGAGCAAGATATATGCCGTAGTAAATATCTTTTTCCTTGTCACGTCGGTCGCTTCCATTGCCAGTCTTATAATATCCGGAAGGATATATAAGACTAAGCTTCGTAAGACGGAGATCGGTTCTGTCGATATCGGTGCTGATGCGATCGAGAGTATTGCGCTTAATTCAGCCAAGTCCGCACAGGCAGGCATTAAGAGTGCTAAGGCCCGTGTGTCTTCCGCTAAGAACGGCGCCATCAAGGTTGCCGTTAATGCAGTCCTTTATTCTAATGTTGAGATCCCGTCTTCGATGTCCAAGGTACAGGAGAAGATCAAGAAGGATATAGAGAGATATACCGGTATCGTTGTTGAGAATGTATCCGTTAAGGTAAGCCGGGTAGAACCCGGAGTTGCAAAGGTTGAGAGCAGATAATGGAACGATTTCTGTCGAGGTTATTCGAGAAACTTGAGAATACCAAGGCCGGAACGATATTCGCGTTCCTGTTCTTTGTTATCGGCATCCTGATCTGCGTCTTCGGTATCCTTAAGACGTTATTTATCATTATATTTACAGCGGTTGGATTCTTTGTCGGATCTTTCCTGTTCAGTGATATGAGCAGATTTAAGAAGTTCCTTGATCGTATAATCCCGCCGGGGAGAGTAAGATGAGCAGAATTGAGACCAGAGAAGCAGTTGTAAGATTTGTCTATCAGAACGCCTTCCGTAAGGAGAGTGTTGAGGATCAGATCGCTCTGTTTATAGATAATTATCCCGAGCTTGAAGAGGATCGGGATTTCTTCCTTGAAATGGTATTCGGTATCCTTAACGAGCAGGAAGATCTCGATGAGCGTATTTCCAAGTTCCTGTCAAAATGGACGATCAACAGATTGCCCAGGACAGACAGAGCGATCCTCGAGACGGCTGCTTACGAGATCCTTCATCGTGAGGATATTCCTGTCAGTGTATCGATCAATGAAGCTGTCAGACTTGCCAAGAGATATGGTACGGAGGATTCGCCGTCTTATATTAACGGCGTTTTGTCCAGCTTCGAGAAGAGCCTGTAAAGGATAATCGTCTTATGTTTGAATTCCGTTCTGTGTCGGATCTGAATTCATATGCCGGAGGTGTACTCGAGTCACATGAAGTCTTGGGTTCTGTAAGTGTAAGCGGAGAATTGACCGGACTTAGTATTAACAGACAGAGCGGTCATATGTATTTTTCTCTCAAGGACAGCAGGGCTCAGGTCAGTTGTGTAATGTTCTCTTCTTATGCCGGACGGCTTAATTTCAGACCGGAAGACGGGATCAAGGTCAAGATAACCGGCAGTTGCGGCCTTTATGCGCCATACGGTAAATTCCAGATCAAGGTTACGACTATGCAGAGAGAAGGTACCGGAGATCTGATGGAGCAGTATATGCTGCTTTATTCCAGGCTCGCGGAAGAAGGACTTTTCGATGCGGATCATAAGAAGCCCATTCCTGTTCTTCCGAGAAGGATCGGCGTTATCACTTCGCCTACAGGTGCCGTTATCCACGATATTATCAATACGCTCAACAGACGTAATCCTCATTACGATATCTTGTTGTATCCGGTAAATGTTCAGGGAGAGAAGTGCCCCGGGGATGTTATCTCCGGAATTGAATACTTCTCCAAGTCGCGTTCTGTTGATGTGATCATAATAGCCAGAGGCGGCGGATCACTTGAGGAACTGTTCGGATTTAATGATGAAGAGCTCGCACGTAAGGTATATGCTTGTGATATCCCTATAATCTCAGCAGTAGGACACGAGATCAATAATACGCTTTGTGATGCAGCGGCCGATCTTCGTGTTCCTACGCCTACAGCTGCAGCCGAGCTGGTCATTGCAGCTTATGAAGATCTGGTAAATGATATAGCCAATCGAAGGATACTTCTTAATATGGCCGTCAAGAATCTGCTGTCGGTTCATAAGCGGAGACTGGATAACCTTAAGAATCATAAGGCTTTATACTCGCCGATGTTCTATGTTCAGAAGCAAAGGAACCTGCTCGATTCTCTCGAAGAACGCATGTTATTCTCCGGCAACAGACTTGTCGACAGGGAAAAGAACAGATTGATCAACGATCTGACGGCACTGAGGACCGGATTTGACAGTATGATCCGCTCGAAGCAAAATGAACTCAGGATCTATATCGACAGACTTGATTCTTTAAGTCCTTTGAACGTGCTTAAAAGAGGTTATTCATGTATTACTCGTGATGATACTGTTATAACCTCCGTCAAGGATCTTGATATCGGGCAGGAGATCAAGGTCTCTATGTCAGACGGAACTGTTGATGTAACAGTTGATAGGATAAATATGAACTCTGAGGAGGACATTTGATATGGCAGATAAGAAATTTGTCTATGAGGAGGCCGTCGCCGAACTTGAGAGTATCGTAAACAGCCTTAATAACGGCAATGTATCAATCGATGATTCCATTAAGCTCTATTCAAGAGGAGTGGAGCTGGCGTCCTTATGCAATGATAAGATCAGCGAAGTCGAGAAGAAGATAGCCATGATCGATCGTGACACACTTGAAGAGATACCTTTTGAGGATAAGGGAGAATAAGATGTCTGACTATCTTAAGTTTGCAGAAGAAGTCTCATGTGATATCGATCCGGTTCTGAGAGCCGTTTTCGATGATGTTAGTGGTGATGACATCACTGTTAAGGCAGGCCTTTATAGTCTCCTGGCCGGCGGGAAGAGGTTCAGACCGACTTTGATGTATATGTCTGCCGATCTTCTCGGGATAGACAGAGCGATGGTCAGATCTTATGCCTGCGCTCTGGAGATGATACATACATATTCTCTGATACATGACGACCTTCCGGGAATGGATAATGATGACCTGAGAAGAGGTAAACCTACATGTCATGTCGCTTTTGGAGAAGGGATCGCCGTTCTTGCCGGTGATATGTTGCTTAACAGGGCTTTTGAGATTCTTACTGCCGAGATAATCAGGAGTGACGCTCAACAAATGAAGAATGCTGCCGTAGCTGCTAACAGAATGGCTTACTATTCGGGTATCAGAGGCATGCTCGGCGGTCAGAGTATCGACAAGTCATCCGAAGGTAAGGAACTGTCTCTCGATCAGCTTGCAGTACTTCAAGAACTTAAGACCGGCGCACTTATCGAGGCGGCGATCACCATGCCGTACTATTTGAGAAGAGGAGACGATCAGACAGATCTTCTGCTTCAGCTTAAGAAACTTGCCGGACATATCGGACTGGCATTCCAGATCAAGGATGATCTTCTGGATGTTACATCTTCTCCGGAAGTCCTTGGCAAGAGCATTGGTAAGGATGACAGAGATGATAAATCCACATTTGTCACCATGCTTGGTGTCACAGAGGCTAAGAACAGGCTAGACTCCGAGATTGACGGTTGTATCGCTATCCTTGATACATTGGGAAAAGAGGGGTATGATACATACCCGTTAAGAAGTATGATCGCTTTTATTGCAGAAAGGGACTATTGATTGGATTATCAGTATCTTGGAACAGATATGACTCCTGAGAAGATCGCTTCACTGAGCCGTAAGGAGCGTGAGGTCCTTTGTGCCGAATTAAGAGATAAGATCATTAAGACTGTCTCTGCCAATGGAGGACATCTCGGTTCAAATCTGGGCGCAGTTGAATTGACCGTCTCCTTATTATCTGTTTTCGATTATACAAAGGATAAACTGATATTCGATGTCGGTCATCAGGCCTATTCGTATAAACTCTTAACCGGAAGATATGACAGATTTGATACACTGAGACAGAAGGGCGGAGTATCCGGATTCCCGAGAAGATCCGAGAGCCCGTATGATGTCTTCGATACAGGACACAGCAGTACGTCTGTATCGGCGGCTCTCGGATTTGCCAGAGCCAGGGATCTCTCCGGCGAAGATTATTATGTGGTTGCCGTTATCGGAGACGGAGCCATGACCGGAGGTCTCGCTTATGAGGCTTTGAACGATGCCGGTCACAGCAAGACAAAGATGCTCATAATCCTTAACGATAACGAGATGAGCATCGATAAGAACGTAGGCGGTCTTTCCCGTTATCTCAAGAAGATACGTATATCGAGCGGATACATATCAGCGAAAAGAAACACGGAGTCATTCCTTAACCGGTACCTTCCGAATCTCGGAAAGCCTCTGGTCAGGTTCATTATGGCCATTAAGGATTTCTTCAGATTCCTTGTTAATCGTAAGCATCCGTCCTTTTTTGATGATATGGGGCTGGTATATTACGGGCCGATCGACGGACATGATACAAAGAGCATGATCAAGGCCTTCGACGCCGTAAAGGATATCAATAAGCCGGTACTTCTTCATGTGGTAACGACCAAAGGCAAAGGTTATGAGCCTGCTGAGAAGGACCCTGCGGATTATCACGGTGTAGGTCCGTTTGACCCCGAGAAAGGTGTTGTTAAGACCAATTCTCTTACTTTCACGACCGCTTTTGCAGGAGCTCTTGTTGACATAGCTGCCCGGAATAAGAAAGTTCTCGGATTATGTGCAGCCATGGCTCAGGGAACGGGTCTTGATCTGTTCGCTTACAAATTCCCAAGCAGATTCTTTGACTGCGGTATAGCAGAAGAGCACGCAGTAACAATGGCAGGAGGACTGGCAGCATCCGGTTATATTCCTGTTGTTGCCATCTATTCTTCTTTCCTTCAGAGAGCTTATGACGAGATCATACATGATGTTTGCTTCATGAACAATCATGTGGTCTTTGCGATCGACAGAGCCGGTTTTGTAGGTGCTGACGGACATACTCACCACGGTTTGAATGATATCTCTTATCTGAATGCCATGCCCAATATGACTATCCTGGTTCCAAGGGATTATGTCGATCTTCGTAATTGTCTCAATTATGCTGTCAATAAGTGTGAAGGTCCTGTTGCGATCAGATATCCCAGAGGGAAGTCCTTTTACGATAACAATGATCTCTATTCTGATCCTGACGATGTAGTTAAGCCCCATATCGTATCTTCCGAAGGTCGTGATTATGCCATTGTTACTATCGGTAAGATGTGTAAGACAGGTCAGGATGCTGTCAGTATTCTTTCCGGAAAGGGCTTCAAGGGGATACATATCAACCTTGCCATGGTAAAGCCGGTTCCGGGATCCATGGCAGAAATGATCGGTAATGATATAAGAGTCTATACTATCGAAGAAGGGATCATATGCGGAGGTGCCGGCGAGAGCATTTCCAGGATGCTTCATGATTCCTGTTCCGGTGTTGATGTTACCGTATTTGGGGTCGACGATAAGATAATCCGTGCTGCTTCACAGGATGAGCAGTTACGGGAATGTGGTCTTGATGCCGATTCGATCAGTTCAAGGATATCTGCAGATCTTAATTGATCCTGTAGCCGGGTTATTATCTTTTTACATTTATATCCACAATTTGTTATAATTATACGGATAACATTTGCGAAAGAGGCAAAAAGATAAATGAGATTTGGCATTCATTCTAACCCGAACAGGGATATAGGTTACAAGGTTGCATCCGAACTCGGTAATATCCTTGACAGCAGGGGAGCTACTCCCGTATTCCGTGAGAATCTTTCAGATACTGTATTATCCGATATTCCGGGTGTTGATTTCGGTAAGTTTGATGATTGCGATTATATAGTATCGATCGGCGGTGACGGAACTTTTCTCGGTGTTGTATCAGATTACAGAGATCTCGGGATCCCTTATGTCGGTATCAACAAGGGAAGTATCGGCTTTCTTACCGAGATATCCGAGCATGCTATCGATGACGGTATTGACAGGATCCTTAACGGGAACTACAAGATCACGGAGAGAATGCAGCTCAAAGCTGAACTCTATGACAAAAACGGGAATCTCAAAGGCCATGATATCTGCCTTAACGATGTTGCCGTATTGCGAGGTGATAAGCCGCATATCGTAAGGCTTGGGCTTATGATCGACGGTCAGCATGTCGAACGTTTCTACGGTGACGGTCTTGTTGTAGCTACCCCCACCGGTTCTACTGCTTATACACGTGCTGCCGGCGGACCCTTATTGATGCCTGAGATGCAGGCGATGCTCATTACGCCGCTCTGTTCGCATACGCTTCAGACAACCAGTTATGTAATCGGCCCTGACAGTACTGTTGAGGTGGAACTTGGTACTTTTGAGACTATTCCTATAATCTGTCCCGATGGTCATGATTTCTGTGTTGCCGAGGAAAATGATGTTCTCAGGATCGTTCGACACGAACAGAACATCAAGACTGTTCAGTTAGGATACACCGGTTTCTTCCAGAATGTCAGACGTAAGATAATCGCGAGAGGTAGCTTCTATGAAAATAGCCAAGAATGACAGACAGGAAATGATCATCAAACTGATCCGTGAGAATGATATCTCAACTCAGGAAGAACTGACGGCTATGATGAAGGCAAAGGGTTATAGCGTTACCCAGGCAACGTGTTCACGGGATATCAAGGAGCTCGGGATCATCAAGATCACGCTCCCCAACCAGGGGACAAAATATGCTTTTATGGAGAGGACAGGGGATATTGCGCTGGGACGCCTTCTTGCTGTGTTCTCCAATTCCCTGCTTTCCTGGAAAAGCGCTATGAACCTTGTTGTTATCAGGACTTTGCCCGGCATGGCGCAGGCTGCGGCTTCTGCGCTTGATTCTATGCATCTGCCTTCAGTCGTAGGCACTATCGCCGGTGATGATACCGTGTTTGTTGCAACCGGCAACATCGAAGAAGCGGAAGCTTTTGTCGTAACACTTAATGATATGATGAGTTCCGGAAACAGAGGTCAGGAAGACTGATATGCTCGTAAGGCTCGAGATAAAAGATATTGCGGTCATATCTCATGCAGTTTTCGAACCTGAAACCGGGCTAAATGTCATAACAGGTGAGACAGGTGCAGGTAAATCCCTGTTGATCGATGCAATCGGACTGATCCTCGGAGATAAAGCGTCAAAGCTCCTTATCCGTAACGGCAGTGATGAGGCTTATGTCGAGGCGGTTTTTGATATAGGAGACAGTATTGATGACGAACTGGCCGATATCCTTGAATCATCCGGACTATCATGTGATGACGGGCAGCTTATCATAAGCCGCAGGATCACCAGAGACGGAAAGAGCATTGCAAGGATCAACGGAAGGACTGTCATATTGACCCTTCTTCGTGAAGTCGGTTCTTTCCTTGTCGATATTCACGGGCAACAGGATACACAAAGGATCTTTAACGAGAAATATCATGTTGATATCCTGGATTCTTTCGGCGGTCAGGAAATGACCGGTCTGCTCTCTTCTTACAGGGAGTTGCTCGATCAATACAAAGCCATAATCCTCGAGATACGTAATCTGTCAGCATCACCGGAGTCTTTATCAAAGCGCCGCGAATACTTGGAGCTAGCGATCACAGAGATAGAAGAAGCCGGCTTTGTAGAGGGCGAAGAGGAAAGACTGATCGAGCAGAAGCATAAAAATGACAGACGGTCCAAGTCTTTGGCGGCACTTACTGATATCCTGAATGCCTTTGACAGCGAAGACGAACGGGGGAGATCGACATTGTCCGGGATGCGTAATGCTCTTGATGAAGCTGAACGGATAAAAGATTCCGATCCCGAGTATTCCGATATTGCTCAGGAGATGGAAGCTGTTTATTACCGCGCAGAAGCTGTTGCCGACAAGATCCGTAAGATAATCGAGAACGACGGATATGATGCACAGGCGGCTGCGGATGTGGTTGAACGACTCGGACTTCTATATGATCTCAAGAGTAAATACGGTGATACTGTCAGCAAGATCAACGAGTTTGCCTCTCACGCATCTGAAGAGATAAAGGGTATGGCAGATGTCTCGACCCGTCTGATCCGACTCAAGAAAGACAGGTCCGTATTTGAAGCCAAGCTTAAAGATGCTGCCAATGCATTATCCGATAAGAGACATTTAACGGCTGAAATAATGTCCGCGAGGATAACTGAAGAACTGCGTGAACTCGAGATCCCTTCCGCAGTCTTTAAGGTTGAATTCTGTCAGAGAAGTAAGGAAAGATACTTCACTTCATACGGTACTGAAGATATCAGGTTCATGTTCTCGGCGAATCCCGGGGAACCTGCACGTCCTTTATCATCAATCGTATCCGGCGGGGAAGCATCGAGGATCATGCTGGCTGTTAAGACGATCCTGTCCGAAGCAGATAAGATGCCGACCATGATATTTGATGAGATCGATACGGGTGTATCAGGTGTAGCGTCTGTTAAGATCGCGGAAAGGCTTCATACGATATCATTATCACATCAGGTGTTGTGCGTTACTCATACAGCGCAGGTAACGGCAGCTGCCGATAATAACTATTTTATCTCTAAGGAAGTTCTTGACGGCTCTACTGAATCTACAGTGAGAAAGCTTGCAGCAGCAGACCGTGTCAATGAAGTATCAAGACTTCTGTCCGGTGATTCATCCGAAGAATCCGTCAAGCTCGCCGAGAAGCTTATCGCAAGCTTCAGATGATAATCCGATTATTTTTCTCATGTCCTCCGGCATAGGGCTCCTGAATATCATCTTTTGTTTTGTTATCGGATGACAGAGCTCGAGATAAGCAGCGTGAAGAGCCTGTCTTCCGATCATTTTATCGAGTTCGGAAGAGACGGGGAATCTGTCAGACGGGTTATCGATTGAATTAGGTCCATATAGTCCGTCACCTACAAGCGGATGTCCTTCAGACAGTGAATGAACCCTGATCTGGTGACATCTCCCGGTCAAAAGCCGGTATCCGACAAGTGAGATATCGCCTGATGGTGCTTCATATAATGTCTTATACCGGGTTATGCTGCTCTTGCCGTCAGGATCTTCTTCCGGAACAGTATCTCTTATCATTACTGACCCGGGTCTTCTTTTGATGGGTTTGGATATTATGCCTTCTTCCTCGTCGAAAACCCCGTATACAACAGCAACGTAGGCTTTTCCGGTCCCGAGTTTAACGATGGTATTGTGGGCATATCCGTTCTTTGCTATGGCAAGAAGTCCGGATGTCTCTCTGTCGAGACGCATCACCGGGTTTAACGGTTCGTCTGACAATAGAGTCAAAAGTGAATCATCAAGGTGGTCATGACTCGGATGAGTTACTATGCCTGCAGGTTTATCGACTACTGCGAACCAGTCGTCTTCATAAAGGATCGGAATACCTGTTTCCGTAAAGCTCTTTAACCTGCCGGAGTCATCATCATATTCGGCATATACAGTATCTCCGGAGCTGACAGTATCGATCACACGCCTGTGAACACCGTTAACTTCGAGTTTTCCGTATAACTTTACCTTCTTGATCATCATACGGCTCATCATATATTTACGGGAAAGGACATCTCTTAATGTCATCCCGTCAAATTCTTTGTCTATCATAAACTCTATCTTCATAGAACGATTATAACTGATGCCCAATAGAATGGGTATTCGCGTAAATAATATGTAACAATTGTTCGTTGACATAATCGTAAATTATTTTTAGAATTATTTTATGGCTGACTACAGCTATATTTAATTGATCTTTGACAACTAAATATTTGGAGGTGAGTACCAACGTGAATTGGCTATTTTTAATTATCGGCCTGATTGTTGGTATCCTTCTGGGTGCATCGGTTGTGTTATTTATCTACAAGCGTGGTCTTACTCGCGAGCAGAAGAAACTACAGGAAGATGTTCAGAAAGCTGAGGCTGACAGCGTTAAGCGTGCGGCTGAGGCTCAGAAGGATGCTGAGAATCGCAAAAGAGAGCTTCTTTTGCAGGCAAAGGAGGAGATATCCAAGGCTCGTGTTGAATTGGAGCACGATGTCAGGGAGAAGCGCCAGGAGCTTGCAAGAGAGAGGAACAAACTTGAGCAGAAGGAAGACAATATCGACAGAATGCTTGCTACAGCCGAATCCAAGCGTAATGAATTGGAAGCTAAGCTGAAGCAGATCGAAGAAGTCGAGAAGCATACCAAGGAGATCGAAGCACGTAAGGCTGAAGAACTCGAGAAGGTATCGGGCTTGTCAGTAACCGAAGCCAGGAATCTTGTACTTGAAGCAGCAGAACGAGAGTACAGTCATGATATGGCTACGATGCTCAAGCAAATGGAAGAAAAAACAAAGCAGGATGCTGATAAGATCGCAAAGGATATAATCGTATCTTCAATTCAGCGATATGCATCCGATTATGTATCCGAAGCCACAGTCTCGGTTGTAAACCTGCCTAATGATGAGATGAAGGGTCGTATTATCGGTCGTGAAGGACGTAATATCCGTGCGATCGAGACAATTACGGGTGTCGATGTTATCATTGATGACACACCTGAAGCAGTTATCCTTTCATCTTTCGACCCGATCAGAAGAGAGATCGCCAGATTGACTATCGAGAAACTGGTTGTTGACGGTCGTATCCATCCCGCAAGGATCGAGGAGATGGCAAATAAGGCAAAGAAAGAGATCAACCAGACAATTAAGCAAGAAGGTGAACGAGCCGTATACGAGACAGGTGTCATGAATCTTCATCCTGAGATCATTAAGCTTCTCGGTAAGATGAAGTATCGTACCAGTTTTGGACAGAATGTTCTCCAGCATTCCATCGAAGTATCCTGGATCGCAGGTATGATGGCCGGAGAATTAGGACTCGATGTGGCTATGGCTAAGAGAGGCGGTCTCTTACATGATATAGGTAAGGCTGTCGACTTCGAGCAGGAGGGTACACATATTGAGCTTGGTGCTGATATTGCACGTAAGTATCGTGAATCACCGGAAGTGATCAATGCCATTGAGGCACATCACGGTGATTATGAACCCAAGTCACCCGAGGCAGTGTTGATCGCTGCTGCAGATGCTATATCTGCTGCAAGACCCGGGGCAAGACGCGAGAATCTTGAGACTTACATCAAGAGGATCCAGAAGCTTGAAGATATCGCTTCGAGCTTTGAGGGCGTAGAGAAGAGTTACGCAATTCAGGCAGGACGCGAGATCCGTGTCATTGTTTCTCCCGATAAAGTCAGTGATGACGAGATGGTCATCAAGGCCAGACAGATCTGTAAGAAGATCGAGGATGAACTCGATTATCCGGGACTGATCAAGGTCAACATCATACGCGAGACACGCGCTACCGATGTTGCAAAGTAATATGATCATAAAACTTATACCTTAGTTACGTACATATTATGGATTATTGATTGGTTTCACCCAAAAGGAGACAGACAATTCTGCAGTTTGTCTCCTTTTTTAATGCAAAAAGCATATTAGTATATATTTATATAATTATGTTAGAATACATTGGCAAATATAACACAGGCGGTATTATGTGCGGATAGCATTCATAGGTGATATTGTCGGCAGACCCGGCATGGATATCTTAAGACATATACTTCCGGATTATCTCCGGAGTAAATCTGTTGATGTCTGTATAATCAACGGTGAGAACTCAGCTGCGGGTATGGGTATCACGTTTAAGCTTGCGCAGGAGATGGTAAGTCTGGGCGCTGACGCGATAACACTCGGTAATCATACGTTTTCCAATGCCGAATTCGTCGGCCTCGTAGATAAGATCCCGCAGGTCGTTCGTCCTGCAAATGTCTCTGATGAGTGGCCCGGGAATGATTACTGTATTATTAATAAGTGTGGAAAGAAGATCGCTGTGTTGAATCTTCTCGGCCAGGTGTCCATGATACCGTCGGCTGATAATCCTTTCAGACGTGCTGATAAACTGATAGCGGATATTGACGACAGAGCAGATATCCTTGTTCTTGATTTCCATGCGGAAGCTACTTCCGAAAAGCAGCTTATGGGTTATTATCTCGACGGAAGGGTGTCTCTTGTGGTTGGAACACATACACATGTACAAACAGCAGATAACAGGATACTTCCGAACGGTACGGGGTATATTACTGATCTTGGTATGACAGGCTGCATTGATTCGATCATCGGAATGGATATCGATGCCTCTGCACGAAGGCTTATATCAAAGATGCCTGCCAAGTATTCTCAGGCGAGCGGAGATGCATTCATGTGCGGCGTTCTGGCTGATATCGATGATAACGGAAGTTGTATAAGGATAGAGAGGATATGTGAATATGAATAAGATCAGATACATGATAGCTGTCTTGACTGTCATAGTATTTACGGCAATCGATCAGATCACTAAGTATCTGGTCGTTTCTAAGATCGGTTTCAGAGGTTCAAAGACCGTAATAAAAGGATTCTTTTATATCAATTATGTCCGTAATACGGGTTCAGCTTTCAGTTTTCTGGCTGACCGTTCATGGGGGATCTATGTCCTGTCTGCTTTCTCGATAGTTATGACCATTTTTATAATAGGGATCACATATAAGGCATTAAGTATCGATCTCAGACTTGTAGCCGTATGCGGTGTCCTTTTGACAGTCGGTGCGATCGGAAATCTTATCGATAGGATCAGGCTCGGTTACGTCGTTGATTTTCTCAGATTCGACTTCGGTTCTTATACATTCCCGATATTCAATGTTGCTGATATCTGTGCCGTATGCGGTACGATATTGTTTATACTGTTGATCATATTTAAGAGTAAGGATGTCGATCTTCTTTTCGCTAAGTATGCATCTGAGAAGGGAGAGTCTCAAGATGAAGTTGATAAGCAATGCTGATGGTCAAAGACTGGATACATTTATAGCTTCTAACTCTGAGAACTATACCAGATCATATTTCTCACAGCTGATCTCATCAGGAAACGTCAGAGTAAACGGGTCCGTAGTTACAAAAGCCGGATTTAAGCTCTCGAACGGAGATGCAGTGGAAGTTGATATTCCCGAAGCTGTAACTACTGATGCAGCACCGGAAGATATCCCGCTTGATATCGTTTATGAAGACAGGGATCTTATCATAATCAATAAACCGCAGGGGATGGTCGTTCATCCTGCATGCGGCCATTATGAAGGTACGCTCGTTAACGCACTTCTTCATCATTGTGGCGGCGACCTGTCGGATATTAACGGTGTAGTACGTCCCGGTATAGTTCACAGACTCGATAAGGATACATCGGGATTGATGCTCGCTGTCAAGAATAATGAGACTCATATAAGGATGGCTGAAATGATGGCTAATCACGAGGTTAAGAGAGTCTATCGTGCTATGGTATACGGAGTCGTCGGCCCCAATAAGGGTACGATCGATGCCCCGATATCCAGAAGTACTAAGGACCGGAGACGTATGATCGTCAACGAGGACGGCAAGCCTTCAATAACTCATTTCGAAGTTGTTGAGAGATATCGGGAAGCTACCGATATGAAACTGATCCTCGAGACCGGAAGGACCCATCAGATCAGAGCGCATATGGTATATATCGGACATCCTGTCGTGGGGGATCCGTTATATGCGCCCAAACGTAAGCACTACGGCTTAAGCGGTCAGTGCCTTCACAGTTCATCTATTGAGTTTATCCATCCCATAACCGGTGAACTGATACATTTTGATGCGGAACTGCCGGATTATTATAAAGAACTTAAAGGTAAGCTTACGCTCCTATAGATTTGACCTTTTAATACGGTTATTAGATAATCTTATGGGGATATATCAATATATGACTGAAAGAATAGAGCACAGTAATATAGATCGTTTGTTTACAGGCGCTACAGCGGATAAACTGAGGGCCGCTTTTAATGCTGAGATCGAACTTGACGGTAACAGTATCGTTTACAGTTGCGATGATAATCTGTCAATGAGCCGTCTCAGCGCCGTTATCAATGCTCTTCTCAGATTCAGTGAGAATGATGATATAGACTCGAGGACCACGGATTATATTATCTATCTGAGCAGGACCGGTCAGCTCGAAGAATTCATCGGATCAAAAGATGAAGTCATATATACGACTCCTTCAGGCAGACCTATTAAGGCCAAGACTCTGGGACAGAAGGTATATACGGATGCGCTTAAGCGTTCTGAACTTGTAATCTGCAGCGGCCCGGCCGGTTCAGGTAAGACTTTCCTGGGTGTGTCGATGGCTGTTAAGGCGTTCAGGAACCGTGAAGTATCAAGGATCATCCTTACCAGACCTGCTGTCGAGGCAGGCGAGAGGCTCGGATTCTTGCCGGGTGATATAGAGGAGAAAGTTAATCCCTATATGAGACCCATATATGATGCTCTCGGCGTGCTCCTTGGTCAGGAGCTTTTCGAGCGATATTACGAGAAAGGACTTATCGAGGTTTCACCTCTTGCTTTTATGCGAGGCAGGAATCTTGATGATGCTTTTGTTCTGCTCGATGAGGCTCAGAACACTACGATCGAACAGATGAAGATGTTCCTGACGAGGATCGGACTCAACTGCAAAGCATGTGTATGCGGTGATTTTACTCAGATAGATCTGCCCAGGGGGACAACAAGCGGTCTCTATGATTGTATGAAGGTTTTGGACGGTACCGAGGGGATTAGCATCGTATCGCTGAATAATGCCGATATTGTTCGTAATCCTCTTGTTCAGAGGATAGTTGAAGCATATGACAGAAGGGCCCAAGAGGTGCAAAGATGAACGTTTCTTTCAGTGTCAGATTCCAGAAGACGGTTACTTTGATAATGACTGTGGCGATTATATCGCTCCTTATTTTTTACGGTTATCTTCCCAAGAGATATAATCTCGCCGTAGGTTCGGTCAGCAACAGTGACATATATGCCACCCGTAATTTTGTCGATACATATCAGACAGAACGCGAGGCCAATATTGCAAAGAACAGTATCAAGCCTATCTTTGTCCGCTCAGAAGAACTGTCGAAGAAGAGTATCGATAATGTCAGCCTGTTTTTCGTTAATACAAAGCAGGCCAGAACCCGTCTCGTATCTGATTACGGCACTGTCTTGAGCGATTTCTCCGAGATCCGTGAAGAGCTCAAGACCGATCTCTATGACGGTATCGGCATTGTTCCGGGTGATGATGATATCGACCTTTTCTTCTCGATGTCGACATCAGCATTCAATTATCTTCAGTTCAGAGCCAATACTATTGCTGAGCTGATCATGCAGGAGAATGTAAATACTGATACATTAAATGCCATGATCGACGAGAAGATCAATCAGATGCTCCTTGAAGAGACATCATACTCCAACTACGCCGATCTTTTGTCTAAGACATTGAAGCTCTACATGAACTACAATTCAGTCTATGATGTCGATGCTACTACTGAGGCTCAGGAGAATGCTTACAGTGCTGCTAAGAATGATCCTGTTACAGTCGAAAAGGGGACAAAGATCATCAGCAAGGATGATACTGTAACAGAGCACGTATACAGCCAACTTGTTGATCTGGAGTTGATCAGAGATGATGCTTTCGACGTTGTTCTTTTTGTAAGAGCACTGATATATGTCCTTCTCATAGCTCTTGTTACTCTGATCTACGTATTTGCTATCAATTCCGGAGAACTGTCGGCTCTCAAGGTCTTCTACATGATCACGATCACTTATATGTTGCCGATAGCTGCAACACTTTATCAAGTCAAGATATCATCCGGGATCATGATCCTCGTCCTGTTCTTTACTACGATCGCCTCAACGTATATCGGAATCAGTGCGGCTGTCATACTGTCGATATCCAATATGCTCCTTGTATGGCCTTTGTACGGATTCGATCATGAATATGCATTTATTGCCATTGTAGGTATTCTTGTCTGCGCTTCGATTGCCGGCCGTAAGAATCACAGATATAACAGTGCTTCGCTTATCATTGTTCCTATGATCTTATGTACGGCAGCATCTATTTGCTACAACTTCCTCAATGCTGCTACCAGAAATGAGTTTATCGATGATGCAGTTTGGGTAGCGATCTCTTCGTTACTGTCCATTGTAGCTGCAATCGGTCTTATGCCCATATATGAGCTGTTCTCTAACACCGTATCTCCTGTAAAGCTCATCGAACTGTCTCAGCCGGGGCACCCGTTGCTCAAGAAACTGTTTTTCGAGGCGTCCGGTACTTATCAGCATTCCATGATGGTGGCTAATCTGGCTGATGCCGCAGCCGAAGCGGTCGGCGCCGATGCGCTTCTTTGTAAGGTTGCCGCATACTATCATGATGTAGGCAAGCTCGAGAACCCTCTCTGCTTTACGGAGAATCAGACCGAAGGATATAATCCCCATGATCATCTGACTGTTGAAGAGAGTGTTGCCATTATCACTGCTCATACGGTCGACGGGATAAAGATCGCCAAGAAGTATAAACTCCCTCAGCCTATAATCAAGGTTATCGATGAGCATCACGGTACGACATATCCTTCATATTTCTATATAAAAGCACAGAATTATGCAAAGGAACATGATCTGCCTGATCCTGATGTTGATAGCTTCAGATATAAGGGGCATATACCGTCAACACGTGAATCTGCGATCGTAATGCTCGCCGACACAACCGAAGCTGCGGTAAAATCGATGAAGACTACCGATCTTGATGAAGTCGAGGCAATGATACGTAAGCTTATCAAGTCTAAGATAGATCAGGATCAGCTTAAAGAATCCGGATTGTCTTTTGCTGATATAGAGAATATTACCGTTGCTTTCAGACAGGTTTATGCCGGTGTCTATCATGAAAGGATAAAGTACCCTGATGAGAATAACAATAATAAATGATACCTCAAGTAATGATCTTACTTCTGAATATAACTCCCGGATCGACCAAGTGATCCAAACGGTTGCAGGTGAGCCATATGTTGATATCAAGCTCGTCCATGCTTTGAGGGATGCATATGTAACACTTACTTATGTTGATCCTGATGTTATCAGAGAACTGAATAATGAGAATCGTAATATCGATAAGGTCACTGATGTTCTGTCTTTTCCGATCCTTAACATGAAGGATGGCGATATTGAAGGTGAGTTAGATCCCGGTGACTACGAGAAAGATGATGAAGGCCGCGATGTGCTTAATCTGGGTGACATTATCCTGTGTCCTGAAGTTGCGTTCAGGAATGCAGAAGAATATGGTCATTCAAAAGAGCGCGAGATAGTATTTCTTGTTGCTCATTCACTGCTGCACTTGCTCGGTTATGATCATATTGATGAGAAAGACGAGAAGATTATGATCTTGAGACAGAAGCAGTTGATGTCCGCCGTCGGGCTTGCTTTCGATGATGAAGAAGCCGAGATTACAAGACATGAAGATGAACAACGTCCCTTTGATAATATCGCTTATCCGGCAGGCAGCATATGTTCTCATTGCGGTTATGTGGCTCTGCTCGGCAGACCCAATGCCGGCAAGTCGACGCTTGTTAACTATATAACCGGGATGAAGGTGGCGATAGTATCTCATAAGCCTCAGACAACGAGGACCAATATAAGGTCGATCTATAATACGGAAGATACTCAGATCATCTTTGTCGACACTCCCGGTGTGCATGATCCTAAGTCCAAGCTTTCAGAGATCATGGTCGGCAACTCGTTCAAAGCCGTTAAGAATGCTGATGCTGTTGTCCTTCTTGCAGACGGCAGATTCAAGGATCCGGGAAATGTAGAGAGAAGGCTTATCGAAGTGTGCCGTGAGAACAACAAAAAAGTGATCTTGGCAGTCAATAAGAGCGATGAGGTGGCAAAGGAGTCTCTTTTACCTCTTATAGCCGAATATTCGAAGCTCTCTGATTTCTCTGACATCATTCCGATCAGTGCAAGGACCGGAGATAATGTGGATGTTTTGCTCAAGCAGGTTGCAGAACTTCTTCCTTCAGGTCCCAGGCTGTTTGATTCGGAATATATGACAGATCAGACCGAGCGAGAGATCGCTAAGGAACTTATAAGAGAACAGTTGCTCCATTATACCGATCAGGAAGTTCCGCACGGAACAGCAGTCGAGATCACGGAGTTCAAAGAGAAATATCCTGAGGATGCCGCTGATGATTATGACAGAGAAGTTGTTGTGATCAGCGCATCCATTATCTGCGAGCGTGAGGCGCATAAAGCCATCATCCTCGGCAAAAAGGGACAGATGATCAAACGTATCGGCACCGCAGCCAGACGTAACATCGAGAGAATGTGCGGATGTAAGGTTTACCTTGATCTCTTTGTAAAAGTACGTAATGACTGGAAGAATAATGACATAATGCTCAAGGACTTCGGTTATACTCCCGAAGACGATGACTGATGGCGGGAGCTTCCCTTAAATTCCGCGGAGTGATCCTTGCCTCCGACAGTTTCAAAGAGAAGGACAAGATGCTGACTGTCCTGACAGGAGACAGCGGT
>OMQY01000070.1 GCA_900313405.1 uncultured Eubacteriales bacterium | reverse complement strand
CGAAAAGCATCCCGCACCACTTCATGCCCGCGGTGGTATAATTAGAACATATATCCTGCTCGAAAAGGAGTTTCTTAAGATGCGTAAGATAATATCTTTGTTGCTTATGACTATCCTTGCCGTAACTCTGTTAAGTGCCTGCAGCAAGAGTTCATCAGATCCCGAGGTCGGGGACGTAGTATCCATGGGTTCATATAAAGGAGAGGACATCGAGTGGGAGATCCTTGACATCAACGACGAAGGACAGATGCTCATAGTAAGCACGAGAGCAATAGATATTATGCGGTATAACGAGTCGCAGACTACTCTCTCATGGGAGGAATGTACGCTCAGGGGATGGCTGAACGGCAGTTTCATCGAAGAGGCTTTCGACGGGGAGCAGCAGGAGCATATCCTGACGACGACCGTTATAAACAACGATAACGAATTCTATAACATAGAAGGCGGCAACGACACACAGGATAAGGTCTTCCTTCTTAGTCTTGATGAAGTCAGGACTTATTATGATGAGGATGAGGACCGCATCTGCCTCCTGGCAGACAATGTCGATAACAGCGACGAAGAGATCGCAGATCTTGATTCGCGCCAGTGCAACTGGTGGCTTAGGTCGCCGGGCAGCTACAGGATGAACGCAGCTTATGTGGAGATCCCGGGAAGCATAAACGAGCATGGCATATGGGTCGACTGGCAGCGCGGCGTAAGACCGGCCATGTGGGTGGATGAGATAGTGTGAGAGCTGCTTGAGATTCGGTGAAAAGAGGGGGAAGGGACATGAAAAGATCTATATCTACATTGATCGCTGTTATCTTGATCGTTGTTATGTCTGCAGCAGTCGGAGCCCATACGATCAGGGTTGAATCCACATCAATTTATAACGGTGATTACGGGCAGCCTGTCTCAACATATCTGGAGCACACATCAAATGGTAACTATATGCTCTTCAGCGGGTCCGGCGGATATGACTACATCGTGGAGTATTATGATGCCTCATATGATCTGATCTCTACCAGAAGGATCCCGCAGGAACTGCCGTTATTCGGTACCTTTTATTCTGACGGAAGAAACTATTACATATTGAGCGGGCAGAAGAATCTTGGTGAGTCGCCGGACGTTGAATGCTTCAGACTGACCAAGTATGATCTGTCATGGAACAGAATATCATCATGTGGTCTGTATGACTGTAATACAACGGAACCGTTTGCTGCCGGTTCGGCTGATATTGCCGCCTATGGGGACTATCTGGTAATAAGGACCTGTCATAAAATGTACAAATCAAGTGACGGACAAAATCATCAGGCCAATGTCACTATCGTAGTTGACAGACAGTCAATGACAATAACAGATTCGATTACATCTGTTGCGGGTCGGCAGAGAGGATATGTCAGCCATTCTTTCAACCAGCTGGTGGAGATCGATAACGGGTATGCGGTATGTGCCGATCATGGAGATGCATTTCCGAGATCGATAGGTCTTTTTGTGTCGCCCAATAAGGTAACCGATGGCATAGACGTAGGCTGGTGGGATTACACTGAGATACTCGGCATCGGCGGCGGATGTGGTTATAACACCACACATGCCGAACTGACGGGACTTGCTATATCAGACAGTTCATATCTCGTAACAGGTTCGAGTATGGATCAGTCAATATGGCCGCATCCTACTCCGCCTTATTATGGAATGGACTGGACTAAATATGACGGTTATCCTCTGAACGCTTATCTTGCAGTCATGGATAAGGACAGCGGAGAGGTGGACTTTAAGTGGTTGACGGATGATCCGGAGTCGATCGCGGAAGGACCGTATATCGTTAAGATCGACGACAACAGGTTTTCTGTTATGTGGGAGAACTGGAAGCATGAACTGCAATACCGGTTCTACGACGGATCCGGTAATGAACTCGGTCAACTGTATACATACAGTGCAGGAAGACTGTCTGATTCTGAACCTATCGTAGTTGACGGTGAGATAGTATGGGCTGCATCTGATCCGCGTTGGAGCGGACATTATAGTCACGACCTGGAAACGGACGACTGGTCATATATCACGACTGAGAATGACGTTCAAACGGATTTCTACACCATCTCTATCGAAGACGGGCATTTCGAGGCGCACGAGAAAGGTGTAAAGGGCTTCGTCGAGAGGCTCTACTCTGTGGCGCTGGGGCGTCCGTCCGATGCAGACGGTAAGGCTAACTGGATAAGTGTCATCACCTCCGGTCAGGAATCCGGAGGAGCAGTCGCGATGGGATTCCTGACGTCAGTAGAGTTTAATAACAAGAACCTTCCGAATGAAGAGTTTGTGCGCACACTGTATAGGACTTTCTTTGACCGTGAAGCAGATGGCTATGGATTGTCTTATTGGGTTTCAATGCTCGAGGGCGGTGCCCCGCGGACGGACATCATCAACGGCTTCATTAATTCGACTGAGTGGGCGACCTTGTGCTGGAAGTACGGGATCGACTCCGGCGGCGCCGGTGTTCCTGATACTCATGTTGAGCCTAACGAGATGGTAATAGGCTTTGCTACAAGACTCTATACTACCTGTCTTTGCAGAGAGCCGGACCCTGACGGTCTCAATGACTGGGCTGATCAGCTCGCTAATCTCGTCATATCGGGTTCAGCTGCGGCACACGGCTTCTTCTTCAGCGACGAGTTCAAGGTCAGCAATATCAGTAATGATGAATATGTATTGAGACTTTATCACACCTTTATGGGACGTGAGCCTGACCCTGCGGGTTTTGCCGATTGGACGGGTCAGCTGGCTGCAGGTGCTACCAGAGAATCTGTTTTCCAGGGTTTTGCCGGATCGTCTGAGTGGGCAGGGATCTGCGCCGAGTACGGAATACTGAAGTGATAAACCTTTATTCTGATAGTGTATAATCGTTAATAATCCTGCTCGAAAGGAAGTAAGCGATATTCTCTGTAAGTGTGGAGGTCGAGTATGAAAAGACTGGTTAAGGCTGTAAGTTTATTGTTTATTGCTATATTGGCTATTCCGATGATGCCCTTGCATGTTCAGGATGTAAGAGCAGACGGGATCGATCTGTCGGCAGCCAATTTCCCGGATGCCGCATTCAGGGATTATCTGGACATGTATTTTAATCTCGATTTTGACTCTAAGCTCAACTATGAGGAGATAGACAAGATAACCGATATCGATGCATCGGGAGAGGGCATAAGTAATTTTGCCGGCATCGAGTTCTTATATAACCTTAAGAACTTTGTTTGTTCAGACAATGATCTCAGCGAACACGGGCTCGACCTGAGCCAGAATACAGCGCTCGAGTTTGTAAACTGTACGAACTGTAAGCTCGAGTCACTTAAGCTTCCGCACACGGATACATTGGATCGTATCTTCTGCTCGGTGAATAATCTCACTGAACTGGATGTGAGCAACTGCACTAATCTTTATAATCTGCAGTGTGGCAGGAATCAGATAAGTCAACTCAATATCACAGGTTGTTCCAATCTCCATTTGTTGTATTGTTATGATAATAACCTCTCCGGACTTGACCTGAGCGAGTATAACGATCTTGATCAACTCCTGTGTTATGGCAACGAGAATATGTCATCTCTTGACCTGAGCCATAATCCGGTCTTAACGTATCTGGAATGTCACTACACCAATATCACTCAGCTCTGCATTGCATATAATCCGTTCCTTAAGAAGGCATTTAACACCGGGAATGATTCTGATACGGAACAGTTTGACCGATACGCTATCGAAGATGAGTACCTGTTGTTGCTGGTCAATCCCGGAACAGTTATCACAACAGCCACTCCGACGCCGACTGCAACGAATACGCCGACGGCAACTCCGACATCAAAGCCCACATCGACCACCAAGCCTTCCGCGACACCTACGTCAAAGCCGGCGGTTACGTCTGCGCCTGCTCCCGAGACGGGTGTTGCCGCTTTTATCGAGAGGCTCTATACGGTCGCTCTGGACCGTCCCTCAGACCCTTACGGTAAGGCAGATTGGCTTAACCGGGTCAGGACACAGGGATATACCGGAGCTGATCTGGCAAGAGGTTTCCTGTTCAGTCCCGAGTTCATAGATAAGAACATGAGCGATTCGGAATTCATGGATGTTCTTTACAAGACGTTCTTCAATAGAGAGCCGGATGCCGAGAAGGCGAACTGGCTGAATCTGATGTCTTCCGGATGGTCGAAGAAGCAGGTCATCGACGGCTTTATCAATTCGACCGAATGGGCAAATCTCTGCCTGATCTACGGGATCGCTTCCGGTTCGACATTCGCTCCCAATATCACAGTAGCTCCTTCTCAGGACGTTATCAACTTCGCTACAAGACTTTACACAACATGTCTCGGAAGAGAGGCAGATCCGAACGGTCTCAATGATTGGGCGGATCAGATTGCCAACATGAAGATAACCGGATCTGAGGCTGCTCACGGATTCTTCTTCTCGGCCGAGTTTATCGATGCAAATTACAGTGATGCCGAGTATGTTACAAGACTCTATCGCACATTCATGGATCGTGAACCCGATCCGGCAGGGTTTGCCGACTGGAAAGGACAGCTGGCGGCCGGCGCATCGCGCGAGTCCGTCTTCCGGGGATTCGCAGGCTCGGCCGAGTGGGCAGGAATCTGTGCCGATTACGGGATACTTAAGTGATAAGGTGACACAATGAAGCTTGTTGTTATTGGAGGAGGCACGGGCCTGTCGGCGATGCTTACGGGCATGAAGCGCATCAAGGATGCGGAGATAACCGCCATCGTTACTGTTGCTGATAACGGCGGAAGTACGGGGCGGCTTCGTGACGTCTACGATGTGCCTGCGGTCGGCGATATCCGTAATGTGCTCGTTGCAATGGCGGGCGACAGCCAGAACAAACTTTTCTCCGAGCTCATCAATTACCGTTTTGAAGGGGATCAGGATGTCGGAGGGCATAATCTCGGCAACCTGATAATCCTCGCTCTTATCAATATCACAGGCTCCTTTATGGGGGCAGTTCAGGCGGCGAGCAAGGTCATGCGGGTCGACGGTAACATACTCCCGTCGACTCTGGAACAGGTCACACTTGAGGCTGCCATGACCGACGGTGAAGTCGTGACCGGCGAAGCGGAGATCCCGAAGGCGGGCAAGAGGATAGATCATGTTTTCTAT
>OMQY01000301.1 GCA_900313405.1 uncultured Eubacteriales bacterium | reverse complement strand
CTTGCTGACTGAGCCTGAAGTGCGAAGCTCATATCCATTATCTCGACAGGATGACCGTCACCGGAAGCCAGGTTAACAAGTCTTCCCTCCGCGATAACACATACTGTATTACCATTCTCAAGCTTATATCCGATAATGTTATGGCGAAGCTCTCGGCTCTCCACTGCCATTTCCTTGAGTTCCTTAACTGATACCTCACAGTCGAAGTGACCGGCATTGCAGCAGATCGCCCCGTCCTTCATCATCTCGAAATGTTTCTTAACGATAACATCCTTGCAACCGGTTACAGTAACAAATACATCACCTATCTTGGCCGCCTCGTCCATGGTCATTACGGAATAGCCTTCCATCAGCGCTTCGCATGCCTTAACCGGATCGATCTCGGTAACAACGACCTTTGCGCCGAGGCCCTTAGCTCTCATAGCTACGCCACGTCCGCACATACCATAGCCGGCGACTACAACGGTCTTACCGGCTACAACAAGATTGGTCGTAGCCATGATCGCTGTCCATACGGATTGTCCTGTTCCGAATCGATTATCGAAAAGATGCTTGCATCTTGCATCATTAACGGCAACAACGGGATATGAGAGCTTGCCTTCCTTCTCCAGGATCTCAAGTCTGTGAACACCTGTCGTAGTCTCTTCACAACCGCCCATAAGCTTAGGCACGAGATAAGACAGCTCAGAATGGAGCAGCATCGCCAGATCTCCGCCGTCATCGATAACGATATCAGGACCAAAGGCGAGAGCCATCTTCAGATGATCTGTATAGAGTTCCTCGTCCGCTCCGTGAATAGCATATACGTGCATTCCGGTAGATGCCAATGCGGCAGCTACATCATCCTGAGTAGACAGAGGATTACATCCGGTAAGAGCGACCTCGGCTCCACCCCTGCTCAATGCTCTTGCAAGGCAGGCTGTCTTGGCTTCAACGTGGACTGAGACTGAGATCTTAAGTCCTTTGAAAGGCTGCTCTGCAATGAGTTCTTCTTCGATGGCACGAAGAACGGGCATATTGCGGTATGCCCAGTCGATCTTTTCCTGACCGTAGGGTGCAAGAGTTATATCTTTTACATCGTATTTCTTGATCTCAGGGATCATGATCATATCCTCCGTTTCTTATAATGCGGCAATAAATCTCTTTACGAGTTCACAACTGGACGCGGATGCCTTACCGGCATTCTCCATAACTTCTTCATGAGACAACGGCATCTTGGATATACCTGCAGCGAGATTCGTGATACATGATACTGCAGCGACTCTAAGTCCGCTGTGGGAAGCAATAATTGCCTCAGGTACGGTTGACATACCGACAGCCGAGGCACCCATAAGCTTCAATGCACGTATCTCCGAAGGTGTCTCATACTGAGGCCCTCTTGTGTAAGCATATATTCCCTTGTGGAGCTTGATCCCAGCTTCTGATGCGGTTCTCTCAAGTACTTCCAGATACTCCCTGTCATAGATACAGGACTGATCAGGGAATCTGGGACCGAACTCATCGAGATTGGCGCCTCTCAGAGGAGAATCACAGAAGAAAGAGATGTGATCCTCGATAGCCATAAGCTCGGCAGGGCCCATTCCGTCTCCGAGTCCTCCGGCAGCATTGGTGAGCACAAGTGTCTTAACACCGAGGACTGCCATAACTCGCACATAGAGAGTACATACAGATGTATCGTAACCCTCATAATAGTGGAATCGACCGGACATCATAAAGACTCGCTTGCCTTCCAGTTCTCCGATGATCAGCTTTCCCTCGTGCCCCGGAACTGTCGATACCGGGAAACCCGGGATATCCGAGTAAGGTATCGTTGTCTCGACATTGCAGTCTCCGGCAAGCGGAGCGAGCCCGGAGCCTAATACAATGCAGATCTCAGGGATCACATCCTCAATACGGCTCCTGATGTAGGCAGCCGCCGAGTGGATCCTGTCGCTGTATGCTTCTTTGTTATCGATCATGATAAACCTCAGTCAGCGTTCTTGCCGCAGCAGTTCTTATACTTCTTTCCGGAGCCGCAAGGACAGGGGTCATTACGGCCTACCTTATTGGAATCTCTCTTAACGGGCTGAGCTGTTACGTTACTTGCAGCTGCTCCCTGAACCTGCTTTGCCTGTGTAGGGATCTGAGCCTGAGAAGGCTGCGCTCTGTCTGAGCCTTCCTTCATGGAAGATACAGCAGACTTAGTCTCCACTCTCTTCTCAGCGGAGAAACGGCCTCTCATGAGAAGTCTTACTGCGTCATCCTGGATAGCACAGTTCATCTCCTCGAACATCTCAGAGCCTTCCATCTTATATTCGACAACAGGATCGTGCTGACCGACTGAACGCATTCTGATGGATATCTGGAGCTGATCCATAGCATCGATGTGATCCATCCACTTCTGGTCAACAGTCGTAAGGAGGATCGCTCTCTCGGCCTCACGGAATACTTCAGTCGTAACATCTTCTTCCTTGATCTTAAGAGCCTCGACAGCCTCATTCTTGATATCTTCGGTAATCTGATCCACGTCAGGCAATTCCTGCTTCTCATCCTGGATCTTAAGAACAGTAGGCAGCTCGCCGAAGATCTCTTTGAGCTTGATACCGAGAGAATATCTCTCCGACTTACTGATCTCACCGTCGAGTGCGAAGGAGCTGACGTTCCTCTCGGCTACTCTGGAGATCATCTTGAGGTATGTATCGTGCATATCAACACCGTCGATAACCTTACGACGCTGTTCATATGTAATGGTTCTCTGGATATTCATAACATCGTCATACTCGAGGACGTTCTTACGGGAACCAAAGTGCAATGCCTCAAGCTTCTTCTGTGATCTGTCGATCAGGCCTGTAAGCATGCTCGTCTGGATCTCCATAGTCTCATCGACACCGAGAGTATTATACATCCTTGCGACTCTGTCACCGCCGAAGATCCTGAGCAGATCATCGTCGAGAGCAAGGAAGAACTTCGTGCGTCCGGGGTCTCCCTGACGTCCGGCACGACCCTTGAGCTGATTATCGATACGACGGGATTCGTGACGCTCTGTACCTACGATAAAGAGACCGCCGAGGTTCCTGACTTCTTCTGCCTCAGGCGCGATCTCATCGCGG
>OMQY01000074.1 GCA_900313405.1 uncultured Eubacteriales bacterium | reverse complement strand
GTCTTCTTAACTTCAACCTCGGGGCAGTCGAGATCAGAAGACTGGCATCGGCAGGTGATGTCACACACCTTTGCTACAGTAAGCTGCCACAGATGGACGATGAAGAATCCTTCCTGAACGAGATAAAGGAAGACGGCTGTCCCATAGTTCAGACGTTCAATATAGACAAGTCGATATCCTTCTATGACAGACTGTGGGAATGTGATCCTACCGACAGATCGTACGAAGCCAGGGTCGAGACGGACGATGCCTGTACAATGGTCTATACATCCGGTTCTACAGGTAAACCAAAAGGAGTTCTTCTTTCCGCCTATAACATCCTTAACGCATCGTGCTCCAATGTCGCCTCTCTTCGTCTGACCGCAGACGATAAGGCGTGCGTTATGCTTCCGTTCTTCCACATCTTCGGACTGGTAGCCGGTATCTTTGCCAACGCAGTGGCCGACAGCGAGATGATCCTCCCGGACAGCCTGAGAACAGGTGTCCTTCTTAATACGATCTACGAGGAGAAATGTACGGTATTCCACTCCGTACCGACGATGCTCATAGCGATCCTGAACAACAAGGAATTCAAGCCGGAACTCCTGGGCAGCCTGAGGTCGACGATACTGAGCGGCGCGCTGGCAAACGAGGCACAGGTGCGCGAACTGATGAATACGCTTCCGAATAACCATTTCGCCACTTCATACGGATTAAGCGAGATGGCGCCTGTAAGCATCACGGATTACGATGACACGAGAGAACATATCGAGAAGACTATCGGAAAACCCGTAGCAGATATCGACATCCGTATCTACGACATTGAGCAAAAAGTCGAATGTCCCGTTAACGTGACCGGTGAGATCCAGGTCCGGGGCTACAACCTGATGTCTTGCTACTACAAGGCAGAACTCGAGCAGCAGAGCATCGACGAGGACGGGTGGCTTCACACCGGCGATCTGGGCTTCATCGATGATGACGGATATATCCATTTTGCAGGAAGGCTTAAGGACATCATCGTTAGAGGAGGCGAGAACGTCTATCCTCGTGAAGTTGCCGAAGTCATAGCAGAAGAAGATGAGATCTCCGACGTAGTCGTAGCAGGTATCCCTGATCCGTTCTGGGGAGAGACTGTCGCAGCCGCACTCGTACTGAAAGCAGGTTCAACCTTCGACGAAGAGTCCCTGAAGGCGAGACTTGCCAGGAAGCTTGCCAAATACAAGCTCCCCGCCAATTACTGCGTCTACGATGCGTTCCCTTCCCTGCCTAACGGCAAGGTCGATATGGTAAGGCTCAAGCAGGAGATGAGAGACCGTTTTGCTCCGAAGGAATGACCTCCGCTCCCCTCATTACCAGAGCCAGCCGATAGCGCCCTGAACCAGTACGGCGACAAGTATACCGATAGCGGTAAATCCGATAAGTACTCCGATACATGCAAGTATCTTGGTGGACGTCTTCATCTTGTCATTAACTGCAAGTCCTGAGCAGATAAAAGCAGCGGAACCGAAGATACCGCCGCCGACGGCGCCTCCGACGATAAGGAAGAATTCGGCGATAAAGAGGACATAGAAGACCCAGATCCATCCCGGCATCTTAGGCGGAGTATAAGTTCTTCCCGTTTGGACATCTATTCCGTTGTGTGTAAGGATGGCCTTACCCGCCCTGATGTTGATCTTAAGATCGCAGTTATGCTCATTGGGGATCTGGAATACCGACTCGACCATATTGCCGCCCGGTGCCCTGTATTTGTTTATCCTGAAAGGCGCACCGCCGTCGATGCTCACCTTGCTCTTCTCGAGTGTAAGATTATGCCATACTCCGTTGGGATCAACGTAGTTCCAATTGCCCTGTACTGCCATATCTGCCTCCACATATATCAAAACTCAGACGATTATAACAAATCCCGCTATCTTTTCACCACGTGCTTTTCGGCAATTATCAGTGAAGAGACACTATTTTTGCTCGAAAAGTGCTCATGCTTGAATTCTCTCTTATACGAGTTCTATATTCAGATAAGTATTGACCACAGAGGAGCGGCTGTGAGATAATCGCTTTAGCACAAGTAAACGGAGCGAAATCAAATATGAAAAGATCAGATAAATACGAAGCACTCAAGCTGAGTAACCAGGTATGCTTTCCTTTATATGCATGCTCGAAGGAACTGGTGAGCAGATATACCCCCTACCTGAAGGAGCTCGGGCTGACCTACACACAATACATCGTAATGATGGTCATGTGGGAGAAGGAGACCGTATCGTCAAGAGAATTGGCCACATCGCTCCACCTGGATTACGGTACGCTTACCCCGGTACTTAAAAGGCTCGAGGCATCAGGATATCTGAACCGTAACAGAGATCCCGAGGATGAGCGTCTGCTTCTTCTTACTGTCACGGATGAGGGGCGCGCACTTAAGGATGAAGCGATAAAGATCCCCGGCTGTATCGCCACCTGTATGGGACTTAGTGAAGATGAATTCAAGACTTTATATACACTGACTTATAAGGCTCTCGCCAATATGGAGGGGAACGCTTGAACGACGGATTTGATATTCAGGCCTATATGACGGCAGGCGTCGAGAGGATCGTGCCGGGGGCTGTGTCTTATATGATAAGCGTCATGAAGTAGAACAGATCCTCCTGACAAACCCTGCATCCTCGAGCTTT
>OMQY01000096.1 GCA_900313405.1 uncultured Eubacteriales bacterium | reverse complement strand
GAATGCTCATATCTGATTATCGCAGTATTCCTTATAGAGGGATGCCAACTCAGACATGCTGTTGTTCATCCTGATCTGAAGCTTGGAGATATCACGCAGATTCTTGGCTGCTATTGCCTTACGGATGCCTTCGAAGACAGATGTTGATTCTCCGGAGTTCTTGGCAAGGCTCAGTTTCAGGTTCTCTATATCGTTCCACATATCATCATCAACAGTGTTCTGAGATGTGTGCTTCTTTACATACGTACGGATAGTCGTGAGATTCGAAGGGATGATCCTCTCGAGCAATTCATACTGCCAGCGATCGAGCATGGCATGAGAATAAGATGTGAGGATCAAGTCATTAAATACATCACCGGCGCACAGGATCTCAGTCATACTGTCGGTCTGAAGGAAACGGCTGAGCGAATCATATACTGTTGCAGGCGGAGTGCCGAACAGTCTGTCACGCTCCTCATCGGAATAATTCTCGAAAATATCCTCTTCACAACGATAGAGCTTATCTTTCTCGAGATAATCAGACTCTGTGCCGAAGTCCTTTACGAACTCAGCCTCGAGATCAGATGTGGACTTGCCGGACTTCAATGCATAATCGATACCGTCGAGCATGCACTGGTGGATAGCGGACAGGCAAAGATATGTATTTGTATGCGGATTCGGGGAGCGGAGCTCGAATCTTGTTGCATAACTGTTGTTCTCGGATCTTACAAGTCCTAAGAGGACTGTTCTGTTACGGGAAGGCGTAAGAACATCTTTACCGATGGATGCTACAGCGTGTGTAGGAGCCTCGAATCCGGGCTGTAATCTCATGAATGCATCTGTAGTAGCGGAAACAAAAGGGTTAATGAGATCATAATTCTTCATTATTCCAAGGAGGGAACCCCAACCGATAACACTGAGGAAGTCCTTCTTCATATCTGCAGGTGCAAAGAGATTGACCTTTTTGCCGTTCTTAAGGAAAGCAACAGCGTTTACATGTGTATGCTCACCGGAACCTGCAACGCCGGGGATCGGCTTGGCGTCAAATCTGACCTCGAGACCGTGAAGTCTGAAGATCTCCTTGATCAGGATCCTGGCAGTAAGCTCGTAATCGGCACCCTGAAGTGAATCGGAGTATCTCCAGTCAACTTCAAGCTGTTCCATAATGCTGTGGAAATCGCCGGAAGATGTAACGGCCGCCTTGACTCCGCCGACTTCCTTGTGACCCATCTCGGGATTGAAACCATACTGATCAAGAATGAGGATAACCTGCTCGAGTGCGGTTCTTACAACTCCCTTAGTCCTTTTCCAGTATGATTCCTGGAGCACCTGGGATATCGAGAGCTGTTCGGTGCTGATCTTCTCATCAGGTGAGCTTACCCAGAACTCAAGCTCGGTAGCCATAATGAGTGTGATCCTGTCCAGCTCGTCATATGTGAAACCGTGCTGAGCACAGAGAGCAGGATTCTTCTCGAAAGCTTCCTTAACACGTGCTTCGAAGTATTCGGCACTTTTCTTGAGGACTGCTCTGGAGCAGACAGCCTGACCGTTATGGTAGAGATACGAGGGAACACGCAATGTAGCAACGGGGAGACCTGTCTCAAAATCGATATGTTCGTAATTATAATCTACATACCAGACTACGTCAGGGTCCGGCACAAGATCGACCTTACCGTCGTTAAGTGTGGCAATACCCGGTAATACAACCGATGAACCGTCTGTCTGTACGGCATCACCCTTAAGGTAGTTGGCAAGGTTATCGTGGAAATCCTTGATCGGGATCTTCTCATCCGTATCGTTTCCTGCGAGGTCAACGCCTGTGAGAGACACGAATCTGATCTCGGGATGTTGTTCTAGGATAGCTGTTATATCTTCAACTGAGTGTTTCTCAGGGGGGATTATCCTGATAAGTCCGGGATCTACCGTTAAGTCTGTCATATTCTTACCGTCCTATGTATATTTTCGACAATATTCTATCATACAGTATTACTTCTATTTATTATATATATGCCAAAATAAATATTGATTTTTTTGCTTATAATATTGCAAAATATCAGCATGAATCAGTCGATAACGGAAATATTCAAGATAGACAAACTAAGGAGCGTTAATCTCGCGAGAGGACTCTTCCTCATTCTTGTAATACTTAATCTTACGACTGTATTTTTCCCCATAGGTGATAATGATTTCACGGCGGTATTCAAATGGTATGACAAATTGTATGATGCTGCGATGGACGGAGATTCGGCTATGACTAACGATCTTCTCAAGGATGTACCGCTTACTCATGACAACTGGATCTATGTAGGTCATGTAGTGGTCGTTGAATTGCTCACCATGATCGGCGGACTGCTCTATACAGGCATTTATATCCGGGATCACAGGATCGAGATGGGAAATACGTCACACGCTCTGCCAATTAACAAGTTGATCGTCAGGATCTTCCTGATCATCGTCGGATTCATGATACTTATCATTCCTATCGCTTGTGTATCGGCTATCCTTTTTATCGGTGCCTTGCTCCTGATACCATATGCCGTTATGTTCAGAGCATGTTATCTGTCAGGGGACTACGGGTTCTTCGGGTCGTTTAAGGCAATGTTTACTGAGACAAAGGGGTTTTACCTGACTAATGTAAAGAACCTGGTATTGCTGTTATTGGCTTCGTTTTTGCTCGATGCAGTGGTGGAACTGGTGGGTAAAATATCATCTACAGCGCAATATGTACTTGATTCTTACCTGTTAGTACTGTTATCATTGGCAACGGCCAGATATATAGGTATCATCTACTGCATTATGACAGACAGGCATTTTGCTTTTGTGTCACAGGATGAAGTTGATGGGGTTAAAGAATGATAAATCGTGCCGGTTGGCTCATTTATAAATAATTACGAACGTTATAAGCGGAGGTAAACTATGGACAACAACGAATTGGCTATTCAGAAGCATACTGAATGGAAGGGTAAGATCGAAGTAATCGCTCGTGCTCCCGTAGGCACAAAGGAAGAGCTGGCAGTGGCATATACGCCCGGAGTTGCTGCTCCTTGTCTTGAGATCTCTGAGAATGTTGATCTTTCCTACAAGTATACGAGAAGATCCAATCTTGTAGCAGTTGTTACTGACGGTACGGCTGTATTAGGTCTCGGTGATATCGGACCTGAGGCCGGTATGCCTGTTATGGAAGGTAAGTGCGCTCTGTTTAAGGCTTTCGGTGATGTCGATGCTTTCCCTCTTTGCGTTCGTTCCAAGGATGTAGATGAGATCGTTAAGACAGTTAAGCTCCTTGCCGGTTCCTTCGGCGGTGTAAACCTCGAGGATATTTCAGCTCCCCGCTGCTTCGAGATCGAGAAGAGACTGAAGGAAGACCCTGAAGTAGATATCCCGATCTTCCACGATGACCAGCACGGTACAGCTGTTATCACACTTGCCGGTATGATCAACGCTCTCAAGCTTACAGGCAAGCACATCGATGATATCTCCGTTGTAGTCAACGGTGCAGGTGCTGCAGCAACTGCTATAACTAAGCTCCTTATCGCACGCGGACTTCATGATGTTGTTCTCTGCGACAGAGCCGGCGCTATCTATCAGGGAAGACCTGATCACATGAACGCTGCCAAGGAAGAGATCGCTGCAATCACGAACCAGAAGGGTAAGAAGGGAACTCTTGCCGAGGTTCTCGTCGGTGCTGACGTATTTATCGGTGTTTCCGCTCCCGGTGTTCTTACAGCAGAGATGGTTGCTACTATGGCAAAGGATCCTATCGTATTTGCCTGCGCTAATCCTACACCTGAGATCATGCCTGATGAGGCTAAGAAGGCCGGTGTTGCCGTTATGGCAACTGGTCGCTCTGACTTCCCGAACCAGGTCAACAATGTGCTCGCATTCCCGGGTATCTTCAGAGGTGCTCTTGATGTTCGTGCATCCGACATCAATGATGCAATGAAGCTTGCAGCTGCTGATGCTATCGCAAGCCTCGTATCTGATGAGGAACTCAATCCCGATTACATCCTGCCTGATGCATTTGACAACAGAGTAGGTCCTACGGTTGCAGCTGCTGTTGCAAAGGCAGCCAAGGATAGCGGCGTAGCTCGTATCTGAGATACTTTTCGAAAATAAAGCAAGCCGTCCTTATGGACGGCTTGTTTTGTGTTAACAGAGTAATTATGTTAAAATCAATAAGTTAAATTTCTAATGGAGGATTCGCAGATGGTTGATCATATAGAATTACTTCGCCTTATAGAGAAGAATGCACGGCTTACTCCCGAGGAGATCGCCGTAATGCTCGGAGCTCCGGCCGATGAGGTAAGAGCCGAGATACAGAAGCTTACCGATGATAAGATAATCCTCGGATATACAACAGAGATCAACTGGGAGAAGACTTACCCCGATCATGTGACTGCTATGATCGAAGTCAGGATCACTCCCGTAAGGAATCAGGGATTTGATTATATCTCTAATATCCTGAGTCAGTATGATAAGGTTACTGCCTGCTATCTCATGAGCGGCGGATTTGATCTGCTCCTTATCTACGAGGATGATAATCTGAGAGATATTGCAAGCTTCGTATACGAGAAGGTTGCCACTATGGAAGGCGTGTTGTCTACTGCAACGCATTTTATCCTTCGTAAATATAAGGACAACGGCATACGCTTTGATGTATCCAAGCCCGATGACAGGCAGGCGGTTGTATTATGATCGATTATGAATCCAAGATCTCGGGAGTAGTTAAACAGGTTCCGCCTTCGGCTATAAGAAGGTTCTTTGACCTGGCAAGCGAGATGCAGGGCGTCATTTCACTGTCGATTGGCGAGCCTGATTTTGTAACTCCCTGGAAGATAAGAGAAGTAGGTATCAATTCACTTATCGACGGTTATACTCATTATTCTCCGAATGCCGGTTATACCGATTCGCGTAAAGCCATTGTTTCTTATATATCCAGAAGATATGGCGTGGATTATGACTATAAGGGTGAAGTCCTTATTACCGTCGGCGGCAGCGAAGGACTCGATCTTGCCGCACGTGCGCTTATCGATCCCGGCGATGAGGTCATTATCGTTGAACCCTGTTTTGTAGCATATAAGGCAACTGTTCAGTTCGCT
>OMQY01000200.1 GCA_900313405.1 uncultured Eubacteriales bacterium | reverse complement strand
GGGCGGAAAAGCATACTGGCAGAACCAGATCAACATTGGAAGGACAGACAGGGATATCTTTAACGGCTTTACCGGTTCTCAGGAGTTCATCTCTATATGCAACGACTACGGAATCGATAAGGGAGGAGATATCACGAGCGGTCAGACATCTGCCAGAGCAGGCAGATCTCCTGCTCCTACACAGCACGTACATAACTACGTAGCAGTTGATTCTTGGACAACTTATGATACAGTAACACATTATTTCTGTCAGGGAATTGATTTTGGCCTTGATTCTGAAGCTGCATATGATTATCAGGCAGTAAATGGAGGATCAGTATATTCTCAGAGTGTTCAGACAAATGTAGTAAACTGGACATGTTATGAGTGTTCTTGTGGCGATAGCTACATTACTCCCGAAACACAGGCTCCGACACCTACACCAAAGCCTGCTCCTACAATTTCTTATTATGAATTACAGGGAAGTTCTTTTGATGCAGATGGAAATACGGTTACATTTACTTGTACGGGTAACTCAAAATCCAATGTTAAAAACCAGTATAATAATTGGGTAGACAATCACGGATATATTGAAGGTAGTTATAATGTATATGCTGTATATAGTGATGGTTCAAAGAAACCTGCTCCTACAGAAACACAGGCTCCGACACCGACACCAAAGCCCGCACCTACAATTACAGGATATGAATTAAGAGGTAGTGCTTGGGACGGAGATAATAAGGTAACTGGACTTGTATTTACAGGTAGTTCTGCCTCAAGTTGTGTAGACCAATATGAAACATATTGTGTTAACCACGGATATGATACAGGTGGATATTCTATATATGCCGTATATAGTGATGGTTCAAAGAAACCTGCTTAATACGGTATTCTAAATTACTAAATTAAAAATACAAGCCCTCATCAGATGTACTGAACCCCTTGAATGTCGGATGTGAACCCCTTGGGATTTGCTAGCCTGTATTAAGTGTCTGCATAGAAAGTGCTTTCTGAATCTTGTTTCGAGCAAATGTTTTGTTTTTATGTAGTTTAATAGATGCAGACTGATATATGGGCGGTTGCCTTTCATCCAAATGCTGACCCGTTCGCAGGACGGTAAAAAGGAAGGAGGGCTTATGAAGGCTAATTTAACTTATGAACTGACGATAGATGCCCTCGGGACTCTTGAAGTCCCGAGGGCTTTTCGGTACTCGTTAATGATCCGTTACTATTCTTCCAATATCATCAGATCCCAAGGTGCGATCTCATACTTATCGCCGGTCGCAAAACACCTGCCGGAGATCAAGTCTGTACCGGATTCTGTCACTGCTCCGGACACCGGCGAAGATGAGTAGTTGAACATATACGTGATCTTCCTGCCGAGTCCGTTGAGACCGCTCTTGATGATGAGAGGGAAGACCTGCTCCGGGAGACTTATGCCGCACTCCGGAAGTAAAACACGGAATAGGGCAGTCAGGCCGTCATGATCTAACAGAGTGGCAAGATAATATGCCTTTCCGTTACCGTACTTATGTGAAGTAACGGCAGAATACTTCCCCCACATCGGATGATCGTAATAGGCGATCGTGTCAGCCTGATCGGCAGTTACCAGCTCCATAAAGCCCTGCGCCTTATGAGACTTGCCATCTATCGTAACGGTGACATCTCTCGGTACAGTGAAGAGCTGATAGGACAGTCCCAGACAGTCGGTCATATTATGGGGTTGAAGGTCATGGTATACCTTGATCTCTTCATCAGCAAAAAAACTTTTAAATGTAGCCAGCAGGCGGCCGCCACCCTTAACATAATCCTTCAGGCGCGCGATGGTATCCTCGGTAGCCGAATAAAGGGCTGGGACTAATACCAAAGAGTACTTTGCGATCGGATCATCCTTATACACCAGGTCGTACTCGATGTTGAGCTTGTAGAGGGCGTCACAGAATGATCTGAGGATGGTATTGTAATCAGGCGTGTCCGGATCCGTGTCGTCGCACGGGAACTCATCAAGGCCGGTAAGGCTTCGGTTGTCGACGAGGATCGCGACCGGAGGTGTTTTGGATAAGTTGATCAGATGTGATTCGATCGATCTCATCTCATTACCGAATGTCGAGAGTTCCCTGTAGATCTCATTGGGCTGAAGATCATGGCTTAAGATGCCCTTCCAATATGTCTCGAACGAATTATGTATAGAATGCCAATGCCAGTACATAACGCTGTTGGATCCGGATGCCAAATGGCTATAGGCGGACAGCCTGAGCTGACCGGGGTAGGGGACCCAGTTCGCCCGTCCCTGTGCCTGAGTCTCGAGCACCAGATAATTGTCTTTCTTAAGAGATCTTCCGACAGATCCGCCGAAAGCGATAGTCGAGCCGTCGAACCTGTCCTGTGACAGATGGTAGATATCGACTCCTGCGACATCCATGCATCGGGCGGCGTCCTGCTGGTTGACCAGAGGCTGTATCCCATAAGAATAATCGACCCACGAGAAGTCGAAGTTATGAGTGATAAAGACATCGTCAGATATATACTCTCTGACGATCTTTGACTGCCAATCCAGGAACTCCGTTATGACATTACGGAGAAAATACTTATATGCAGCCGACAGACTGCCGTTTATCGTGCCCCTTATATCAGGGAAATCTTCCCAGCGGGCGATCCTGTTGCTCCAGTAGTCGAGTCCGAACTCCCGGTTGAAGTCCTCGATGTCAGGATATTTCTTCATCATCTGAGCAACAAAGAGGGCCTGAGTTGCCGCGGAAGCGGCATCGGCGGATCGGGTCTCGTTGTCCAACTGTACACCGATGATATTGTCATAACTCCTGCATTCTTCCATAAGCCTGCGGATGATCCTCTCGGCATATCTCAGATAATCCGGATCGGTGATATCCGTAAGCTGCCTGTGGCCGTACAGATGGCGACCGGAAGCGGTCTCTGCGAGAATATGCGGGTACTTCAGAGCGAGCCAGGACGGAATAGCATAAGTCGGAGTGCCGATAATGACCGAGAGTCCGTATTCACGGGCTTTTGACAGCATAATGTGAAGCTTGCCGAAGTCGAAGACGCCGTCTTCAGGCTCCCATGTGCTCCATGTGGATTCCGCGATCCTTATGACATTCATGCCGGCTTGCTTCATAAGTTCGAAGTCTTTATCAATCCTGTCATAGGGCATATATTCATCATAATAGGCTGCCCCGAAAAGCATATGATCTTTGTGAAACATTTTGACCTCACGTTTGTTATAATGCAGTTGACATCACGCGCAACAATTGTTAAATTGAGTACATAGGATAAGCAACCGCTTGCGCAGAATATATCACGAACTCGATTCTTTGTAAAGGAAGGACGTAAAATGCCTAAGATGATCTCGAATGACCGCGCCGACAGCGGTAATCTTACGATAGGCGATATAGCAGACGCACTGGGCGTTTCCAAGTCAACAGTATCCCGTTCCATCTCCGGTAAGGGCAGGATCAGCGAGCAGACCCGCACCATGGTAATGGATTATATAAAAGAACACGATTACAAGCCGAATCAGCTGGCCAAGGGGCTTGCGAGCTCGAAGACTTATAATATCGGCTGGATAGTGCCCGGCGACTCCGATAATGATGCTCTTCCGTTCTTTCAGCGCTGCATGGCAGGTGTCGAAGAAGTTGCGGCAGCCAATGATTACGACATACTGATCTCACTTGTTTACGATAATGATCTCTCG
>OMQY01000201.1 GCA_900313405.1 uncultured Eubacteriales bacterium | reverse complement strand
TCCCAGTCGTAGCCGTCGCGCCTCATGTTGATGAACAATGGCAGAAATTCGCGCGATATGAAGCCGGCTTTCCGATCGAAAAACTTCCCGTAGGCGATCTTCCCTTCTTCGGCGATGATTTCCCGCCACTCCCATGGATCTGCGGCTATATCGCCCGTCCACCAGTTCCCGGCAACAGTACGTTCCTCGAGGGAGAATCCTTCTATCTTGCCTGCGAATAAAGGAAGGAATCCTACCTGCTCAACAAATGATGTCAATTCCGCCGGACTTTTGATGCAGCACGGGTCGTCTTCAGAGACTCCGAACATGATCCATTTACCGTCTATAACTGTCATAGTCTCCTCCTGTTTCCCGACCCGCCTGCCTGTTCTCCTATGCTTTACATCCTATACTATTTAATCACCCGATAAGGTCAAACTCAAGGCTCGGCAGTCAGCCGACACGAACCGGTCTCTTATGGTGTAAAATATCTGTATCATCTTAAGACAGGATCATCTATGTTGAACCGTAATACACATCTTATTAACGTAGTTAAGATCACCGCGGCTTTTGCGTCGTGTGCATATTTGCTGTGTCCTTCGACACTCCCTCTTGAGAATGTTGCTTCAGTCCCGGCATACACCGATGACACACAAGGATCAGAAGAGACCGGCAACGAACAGCCCGATATTGATGAGAGTGATTACAGGATCGTCGTGTCGATCGGAGACTCCTATTCGGCAGGCGAAGGAGTAGATCCCTACTATGGGCAGGACGCCGATGAAGACGACAGAAATAACGATCCGGACTTTATCGCACACAGGTCACAGCTTTCCTGGCCCGGACAACTGGTCGTCGGACATAATGGTGCTCCAAATTCGGAACTGCGCGGGACGTACTGGTTTTTCGCTGCATCATCCGGAGCCGAGATCGAGGATGTTACGGGGTTCTATGACGGCGACGGTGAATTCGGCGGGCAGTACAGGAAATACTTTGCGCACGGGTCCATGCATCTGTTCAGGCTTGCACCGCAGCTGGATGTTTTCGATCAGTTGCCCGAGGATCATCCGGCGGATTATGTGACATTGACGCTCGGCGGCAACGATGTGGGATTCCGTAAGATGCTGACGGCGCTCGCGCTTACTACGTCTTATCTCGACTTCGGGATCACGGACCGTATCTACGACGATATTATCGATGATTTCTATAGCACTGACGAGGAGGGGAACGAAGACGGCATCAGAGCGCAGCTCCGCGAGGCGTACTATCTTATCGCGGAGGCGGCAGGTCCCCAGGCCACGATAATCGTAGTCGGTTATCCGCAGCTTATCGAACCGGGCGAGAGCCTGATCTTCGACCGTCGGGAATCGACCATGATCAACGAAGCGGCGCTCTGGCTCAATGATGAGATCGAAACGCTTGTGAACGAGTGCCGGGATGACGGGCTCAACATCTGCTTTGTGTCTGTAGAGGAGGCTTTCGAAGGGCATGGAGCGTACTCTGACGACCCTTATCTCATACCGGTGTCCTTCGCCGAGGACGAGGATCTGAAGCCCGGTATCAGCGCCGGAACGATGCATCCGAACGCCGACGGGATCAACGCCTACAGGCACTGTGTGCAGGCCAAGATCGACGAGCTGGAATTTAACAGCGCCGTCGCTCAAATGAACGCCGGCGTTGATAATGTTGTAAGTATAGCTGTGAATTACTATCTGACTCTTATCTCGGTCTTCTGATCTTACAGTCTCGCCTCATCGTAAGCTGTCTGGGAATCAGACGACAGACTGATACCGCCGATCGTCATAAAGCATTCCGTAACACCTTCCGCCTCGGCCGCTCTCTGATCGATAAAGTCTTCAACGAATCCGTAATCTGAAGTAAAGTCAGCATAGCTGATCCCTTCTGCATTGCTTCTCACGTATTCATCGAAAGCATCTACAGTCCTCTGAGCAACATCTTCACGTATATCCTCGGAGAATCCGCTCTCATCCTCGAGATAGTAGATTATCGTACCGTAGAAAGTAACTTCGAGGTCAAGTCCGGTCTCGGTGTCATGGAAGATGACTGGGTCAGGATTTGTGACCATACAAGACGGATGCGGGGGCGTATCGTTCATCGCGAGTATCTCATACTCGATATGAGTTGTCTCTTCCTCGGACGGATCAACCTCCTCGGTATCATTTCCGGAAACTTCTGTAGTATCATTGTCTTCAACTCCTGCGGAAGTCTCTGCAGGATCATCATCGTCCTTATCCATACAAGCTGTCATCGACAGCATCAGACCGGCTGCGGTGATCAGGCTGACAGTGGTCTTAAGCATTCTTTTCATATCAGTTCTCCTTCCCGATAGCTGCCCATATTATAGCAAAGAAAAAGGAACTGCTACATAAGTAACAGTTCCTTTGGCTCCTCGAACAGGACTCGAACCTGTGACATTTCGGTTAACAGCCGAACGCTCTACCGACTGAGCTATCGAGGAATATAATCCGGCAGCGACCTATCTTTCCGGGCCGTCTCCAGCCAAGTATTGTCGGCACGAGCGAGCTTAACTTCTGTGTTCGGGATG
>OMQY01000280.1 GCA_900313405.1 uncultured Eubacteriales bacterium | reverse complement strand
GTAACAGCAGCATAGCTGACTATCCAGATAATGATAGAAACTATGATCAACTGGATGACAAGCAGAGGTGTGATCGGAAACAGATCCATTATCTTCTGGAAATTTTTGGCCGATCTGGACTTCTTTGAATCTGACGATATGAATTCCGCGAGCTTATATCCGGTGGAATCAACCTTCGAAAAGATCTTTTCGAGCATAAAATTCCGGGTATACGCATCGAGTGTTCTCTCGGCAAAATTAATGTTATCGGGAAGCGGATACCTGTCCATTATCTCATTAGTATTCTTGAGCAGCACATCGCCAAAAACATAGATTACATCATTTCCGCTCGTTATCGAACGCTGCTGATACACATCTATATAGGACTTTACGATAGCCTGCTCTGCCCTGGTCGTCTCCTTTGTAATAGAGAGGACAGAGGAATATGCCATATAGACAGTGGAATTATAGAAGGATTCCAGATTCTCCCTTGTTAATGGTTCATTCCACATATCCATTATCGTTTCCTCCTTGATAATATCCGTTATTCATATCCGGATAATAAGCATTAGGGTCAGCATAATATGTATCCTGATCAACAGAAGGTGAAGCAGGAACCGGGTCGACATACTGTTCTACAGGATACTGTTCAGGGACCGCATTCTGTTCCGGAACAGCCGGCACCGTGGTCTCCGTGGCAGGCTTCGGCTTAGGTGCGGACTTCCTTTTCTTACGAAGAGTCGGATCCTTGTCATCAACGTCATTGGAGAATGAGGACATAGGATAGATATATCCGCAGATAAACAGAAGGATGGCGGCTATAAGGAATATCATCCTGATATTGCCTGCAATAAGTGCAACCGCAAAGATCATAAGAGCTACAATGAATCCGGTAATAAGTGCGATCTCTGATGCTTTACGAAGATTAGCCTTAAAGCGCTTGGCAGACAACAGATAGAGAACATAGATGTAGTAGAAATCATGAATCCCGAGAGATATTCCCAAGAGCACACAGGTAATGCAAAGCACTTTTGCCGTAGGTAGAAGTGCGAATATCGCGAATCCAAGCAGCGCCGAGGTCGAAGAAATAATTACTCTTACCTTTGAAGTAAGGATATGTGCATACCGGCTCTTGATGATCGTACCGAGTACACATGCAGAGAATGCAGCAAGCAGATAATAGAAAGATGTTGTCGCAAGCGATATTCCGACTGTCTCGAGGTAATTCGGAACAAATGCAAGATAGAAAGCAAGGACGGCACCGAGGATAACAAATGTCGAGAGCATGAATCTTCCCGTATATTTATCGGTGGCCAGCTCAAGCCATTTTGCAAAAGACAGCGGAGACTCATTTACCGGTGCGTTATTCTTCATAAAGTAGATAATACCGAGCGCCGTGAGGATCAATACAGCTCCGCTGATTATGGAAACGATCAACAGTCCGAATCGTTCATAACAGATACCTGCAACCACAGTACCGACAGAGGCACCGAGGAAGTAAGAACCAAACTGAAGGTTATGCACATGTCTGTCATCGAATTCCTTATATCCCAGCTTACCGGCATTGATCCTGTAATCACGAAGAGCATCAAGCGGCATACCGCAGCAGAAGGCTATCGGAAGTGTAAGAACGATCATGACATATGCATTATCGGCTATACCGCAGATAAGACTTAACAGATAACCGAAAGCGGTAACGGTAAGCAACGCTATGCGTCCCGTAAGCTTAAACTTCAGCAGCTTACGAAGGCCGGCAAAGCAATAGAGACCGATGGCATAGAGGAATACGGCGACAGCGATCATGCCGTGAACCTTAATGTCACTCTCCCCGCTCAGATGCTCCTTCATAAATGTTGATATGATGACTCCGGGCATGACAGCTCCGAGAGCCATAAAGAAAGACAGGAACCTTACGGCGTTGTCCCCATACATAATAAGTACGGGAACATTCGATACAACTCCCTGAGACAATGTCGATATAAGGAGATTAAGCTCGAATATCATGATACCCATAGATATCGCTATCGAGAAGATGGTAAATACCCAGCTTAAGCTCATTCCGTTAACTGTAGAAGTATAGTCAGACATCGGCATGCGATACTCGATAATACCTGCTACTGTATTCTCGGAAGAGATGATCGGAGCAATGGCACAGACATATTCCTTTCCGTTGACACTTCTGTGAGTAAAGGCTTCATTCTGAAGTTCGAAGCAGTTAATGTATGCATCTCCGACACCTGACAGATACTGGTCAGCGCCTCCCTGAGCCGAAGTATAGAGAAGTCTGAAAGAATCAGTCGTCTTAGTGTAAATGGAAACGATGTATGGCTTGCCCTCATCATATTCATATATGGTAAGAGGATATGTCATGCCTTCGGACAATTCCGTATGCCCGAGCGCTGCAGAGGATGCAACAGCAAGAGATTCCATTGTATCAGCTCTCTCTGTCCTCAGAAGGTCGGTATATGTACCTGTAAGTACATTGGACATAACGAGCAGAACTACAAGAACGATAACAAAACAGTATCCGACTGTCGCAGCAATAGTCCTTCTCTCTCTTAATCTTCTTTTCTCGGATGTTCCGCGACTCATATGCGCTGCCCTCCTCTCTTAGAACCGTTTATGATCCTGGGCAACAGAAGCTGGATGATAAAGAGCACGATACCGGCAGCGACCGCCAGGATGACGGAAGTAAGTATCCTGCCCTCAAGCTTATCGCCAAGAGAGTCGAGTTCTGAATAACTTACCTTATATTCGAAGATTCCGACACATCGGCCTGTGCTGTCAGCGATCGGAACGATAACACTCTCAAAACGCTTACCTTCAACGATGGAAGGAGAATTGTCGCTGTTGAGCCAATCTGAGATCTCGCTTGTACCTGATGCAAAATTCGAAGCCGAATCTGCTCCCTCGGCAAAGAGCATATCAAGTGCTCCTTCAGAATATGAGAATAATACATAACTCTCCTGACCGATCGAACCTGAATCCGTATCTGCAAGCATAAGCTTAAGGATGCTGTTGTACTTCTCTGCTGCAGAGACCTTATCATTTACTATCTCATCACCGTTTATCGTGATCCTTACAACATCAGTAACCTGTTGTATCTTAGTATCCGCTATCCCCTTAAACTCTTCCTCAAACTGTAATCTCATGTGATGGACCGCAAAGGATACAAAAGTGATCGATGCGATAAGTGCAACGACTATCAGAATGATGGCTCTGACTATCCGGTTCAATAGTTCAGACTGATTTACAGAATGACCACGGCTAATATCTGACATAGTAAATCTCCATGTATTTTTCTATATTATACATTTCTTTCGAAAATATTTATTGCAGAGACTTTACAAAGTTGCAGATTAATACAAAATAGCCTCAAATATCAGGACATATGATAAATGATGAAATACGAGAGTGAAGTTCGCGGTGTCACGCAGCCGATGGCTCTGAGATCGGAATGCTGAATTCCGAGATTGTTCTCCGTAATTGCCTGATAGTCATAACTTGATGAATGATAGACACCGCCGTGACCGTCATACATACCGATATGGACACTTGTACCGTTATTCTCGAACCAGATTATGATGTCTCCTGCTTTATATTCATCGATCCAATCCCATGAGAAACTGTTCGGTCTGTCCTCATCATAATGCCAGTATGGCATCTGACGAAGCTGACTGATCGAAACAGTTGTGGATGTCACTCCTACTGTATTAAGGTAATAAACCCATTCCCTTGTATCCATGAGATTCGGAGACCCCATGCCATATCTGTCAACAAAGAACTGAACCGACGGTGCTGATCTTATATTGTATCTTCCCTCGATCATCGGATAGTTTACAGAAACATAATCATTCCACATACCTCTGTAAGTCGTATCCTGAAGTCCGCTGAAGTAATTGCCGTATAACGAAGTACCGTAAGAATCCGGAATATCGGACATTGTCCCGAGAACGACTCTGTAGAGATAAGTGACATAGCCGGAACAATCAATGGAACCGGATTGGATGACTTTGCCGCCGAAACGGTATGATGCACCGATCTGCGTCCACTTATCCGCAAGATCGACCAGATCTGACCTTAAATCTTCAACATCCAAGCTCAACTTACGGGTATCAGCCATGACTTCGGCCCATGTTTTATAAGCATCATGAGGCAAAGGCATCTTTACTCCGTTAAGCTCATTTGTATAGCTGCCGATAAGGTCCTTAAACTCATCTGACTCGGCAAATCCCTGTAAGATCTCATCTCGGGTCATTCCGTTACTTAACTGTTCAGTCCAGTATCCTACACCGTAATCATCGCATTCTCTGTCAAGGAAAGCGGTATAAAGTGTCTTAACATATTCGGTATCATCAAGGTCAAGATT
>OMQY01000202.1 GCA_900313405.1 uncultured Eubacteriales bacterium | reverse complement strand
TTCCCGTATGAGAAGTCGTTAAGCCGGGTCCGCTGATCCTCGATCATGACACGACGCAGTTCTTCGTTATTCAGTATCTCGTGAAGATAAGCTGCAGCAACGGCGGGGTCCTTGGTCTTTATGACGGCTCCGGCCCCTCCAAGCGTCTCCGGCACGGCACACGAATCATATGCCAGGATCGGAACATCAAAACTCATGGCTTCGGTGAGCGGTACGCAGAATCCCTCATGCTCGCTCATACAGACGAAGGCGTCTGCGGTCTTATAATAAGCCAGTATCTTCGCGAAAGGGATCTGCCCCGTAAACATGACATCCTCGAGCCCCAGAGAATCGGCATAGCACTTGAGCCTTGCCATATACCTCTCCGTGCCGACACTGCTGCCTACCAGAATGAGCCTTACGGGATCGGTATAGAGCTTACGATAAGCATAGAGCATCGATATCAGGTCCTGCTGGCACTTATTCGGCGCCACGCGGCCGACAAAAAGAATGTTCTTGACTCCGTCACTCATCTGCCGGACGACTTCCTCATCCGGCGCCTTCTTATAATCCTCGAAAGGAATAAGGATGGGCCTTACGTGAAGCGGACAGGTATAACCGTAACTGATCAGCTGATCGCGGTTGAACGAGGAATCACAGAACCCTCCCTCGAAAGTATCCTTAAGAGCCACCGTCTCGTCATGCCCGTCTGCACAGAGCTTGGCAAGCCTGCCGCTGTATCTTACAAAGAAGTCCGGGGGTGTGATGTTATGGTAGATAACGAACTTCCTGCCCGGCAGATCCTTTATACGGCGGTTGAGCGCTGTTCCGGTAGACAGATGATAGAGGATGATATCGTCATCCTTGATCTTCGGGAGCTTATTATAGTAGCTGATGTCACTGCCGGTTATGCGCTTGTCTATATTCTCTGCGTAGACCGCGGTCTTATAACCTCTGTCGATAAGCAGCTTCCTGATGGCGAGACAGTCGTTGCTCACCGCATCTCCGAAGGATAGTGTTGTCAGTATCTGATATATCTTCATGACAGCTCCTGAGTAAGCTTCAGGATCTCTGCCTGAAGTTTGTTGACCCTGTCGACAAGGGCATTGCGCTCCTGTCTTAACTTATCGTACTCATCGCACACGACGGCGAGAGAAGCGTTAAGCTGATTCTGCTTTGCCACTGCGGGATTGATGTAAAAACCGTACATCATGCCGCCGATCTTTTCCTTGATACCGCGATACTGAGGTATTACCTCGTGGTTCTCTCTTATCCTTCCGAGTACCCTCTCGAGTTCTTCGTCTGCACCGCTTCCTGCGAGCATATTGATGCGTTCGAAGTCGACTCCGATCTTAACGCTTCCCTTAAGCTCCTCTTCAGGCGGGATATTATTCTTTATGATGTTGACTGCATCTGTCATGTTGTCTCTCCTGCCTTGGCCTTTTTAAGGGCTTCGATATCCGCCTCGAGCTTCTCGGCAACCTTAGTCAGTTCCTCGATCTCTCTCTTCTCTTCCTTAACAGCCTCCGACACGATAAAGAAATGGAAATTCAATGTATTCTGCTGTCCTACGATCGGCAGGAAGAAGAAGCTGCCGACCTTACGGAAGCACTTCTTGATGAAGACCTTGACCGGATTGCCCGTCAGGAGCTGATAAGGCTGGACTTCATAATTATAAGAAAGATAGGATACGGCTTCGCCGAGTCTTGTTCCGTCACTTCCGACACTTGTAGAGCCGGGAGCGGAAGCTGCAGGGTTCATGGCACCTGCGGCAGGCCCGTCAGTAAATGACAACGGGATCTGATCGGCACCCGATGCCTTGATATTCTCTCTGATCTGATTCATTATCTCTTCTACATTAACCGTGTTATCAGCCATTTGCATGTCTCCTCACATACCACTTAAGGATCTGTCATATCTGCAGCCCGATCCTCCGAGCTTCGATGCCCTTATCGGATCGTTCAATATGTAATCCAGGATACCTTCGAACTCATAATAATTATCATACCAAAGTCCTCCGCCTGCGTCTTTTACAAGTTGCTTATCTTTTGTGTTTCCGGATATTACAAGGACAGGGATCTTAAGTTCTCTCCAGATGCGGAGGATAAGATCTGTGTCATCGGTCTCTTTGGACGGGATAACCGCCAGACGCACAGAGTCGCGGTCTTCAGAGCTTATTCTCGATATATCTCTGAGACCCGAGAATTCGTTCTTGTGTCTTAAGGGAACGTCGACAGGCTTGCCGTCCGAAGACATCCACAGATGTTCCGTCAGGCACTCCTCCGTGAATTCATAAACGCGTCTTCGTCTGTATTCCAGAAGATATAGCGCGAGCATCGCCTTCTCGCTGTCAGAAGCCTTAGGATCGGCACAGCAGCAAAGGATAATGTCTCTTCGTGCGGGAGGATTGCCTTCAGG
>OMQY01000203.1 GCA_900313405.1 uncultured Eubacteriales bacterium | reverse complement strand
GCCGGGCGCTCATGGCAGACGGATCTGTCAAGATAAACAAGACGAATTTCCCGGATGAAGGATTCAGGCAGTGTCTCTATGATATGTGTGATTTTAACGGCGACTATATCTTAAGCGAAGAAGAGATGGAGTCGTATAACATTCTACATATAGACAGCACTTATGATATTACTTCGCTGGAGGGCATTAATCTTCTGCATGAGCTGGTGAGTGTTGAAGTCGTCAACCAGGAAGGGATCACTTCAGTCGATCTTAGCGGCCTTACGAATCTGAAGGAGTTTGTGTTTTACCACGATGATGACCATGAAGGTAATCTCAGTTCCGTAAACCTGACGGGCTGCACATCGCTCGATTCTATTTCTATAGAATTCCAAAAACTCACTTCGCTGGATATCAGCGACTGCAGTGATCTGCGTTATCTGGGATTATATGGTAATTCCACTCTGACATCGATCGATGTCAGTAACAATCCTAAGATCGATTATCTTGATCTGGACGAGACATCGATATCTTCGCTCGATGTGTCCAATCTGAAGGATCTTAAAAAACTGTATATCTGTGATACCGGAATATCATCACTTGATCTCAGTAATAACACAAAATTGATACTTCTGGATGCCTCGGGCACCAAACTGTCTTCTTTGGATATCAGCATGCTTGATGATCTGTCTTGTTTGTTTATAAGTAAGACAAATATCAAGACGATAAATATCAGTAATCAGCAGACACTTATCGATCTTTACAACGGGGAATTTGATTCAGAGACAACACATGAATCAGGATCCACGATGATCCTCTATGAATACGAGATATCTAATGACGATTGGGATGCTTATTGTCTCGAGTACTCGGACGGGACGACGATCATTACCGAGGGGGCAGAGAGCGGCATCGAAGGCTTCGTTGAGAGACTCTATACCGTAGCGCTCGGCCGTCAGTCCGATCCCGCAGGTAAGGCAGACTGGATCAACCGTGTACGTGTCGGTGGAAATACCGGCGCCGATCTGGCCCGCGGATTCCTGTTCTCGGATGAGTTCCTGAGCAAGAATATGAGCAACAGTGATTTCGTTGATGTATTGTATGCCACATTCTTTGACCGTCCGGCAGATGAGCATAAGGCGGACTGGCTCGGACTGATGGATTCAGGATGGACCAAGACACAGGTCATCGACGGATTCATAAACTCGACCGAGTGGGCAAACCTCTGTCTGACATTCGGTATCGCTTCGGGTTCTACATTCAAGCCGAATCTTACCGTGACGCCTTCTCAGGATGTCATCGACTTTGCTACACGTCTGTACACGACCTGTCTCGGCCGTGATGCCGATGAAGGAGGTCTTAATAACTGGGCGAATCAGCTGGCAAATATGCAGATCTCAGGATCAGATGCGGCGCACGGCTTCTTCTTCTCGCAGGAATTCACAGATGCCGATATCTCCGATTCCGAGTATGTTAAGAGACTCTATCGTACGTTCATGGGACGTGAGTACGATCAGAGCGGATATGATAACTGGATGAATGCTTTGGCGTCCGGCCAGAGCAGAGAGTTCGTATTCCAGGGCTTTGCTCAGTCGGAAGAGTGGGCAGGGATATGCGCTGAATACGGGATACTTAAGTGAACAAGTTCGTTCACTCGGTCCTCGGAGTCGCTCGCAGATCAAGATCATTTCAGTAACTTGGAACTACAAATAGACGGAGGTCAGTATGAGAAGACAAGTAAAGATTACGGCGCTTGTGTTGACGGCAGTGATGGCTTTTTCGATGCCGGTGATACCGAACAGGAAAGTCAGTGCAGGGAGCACTCCTGTTAAGATCGATGAAGAACACTTCCCGGATGAGGGTTTCAGGGAGTATGTCTTCTATAATTATGATGTCGACCGGAACTGGTCGCTGGATAAGCAGGAGATCGAGGCCGCTACTGTGCTGGATGTCAGGTCGCGAAAAGATATTAAATCTCTGACCGGTATCTCTTACCTGACGAGCCTTTATGATGTGGATACCTGTGATACCATTATCGGTGAACTTGATCTGAGCAAGAATACCGATGTGCACAGTATAGATGCCTCCGACAGTAAACTCCGTAAGCTCAATATCACAGGTCTCTCAGATCTGGCATATCTTAATGTGGAAGATACCAAGCTGACGTTTATCGATATCAGTTCCAATCCGGTACTGCTGGCTGCATATTCATGTCCGGAGTCCGGTGGAGTAGACAATACCAATTATGACTGTAAACTCTATTTCCCAACCGGCATACAGGTGTTTACCGATCACAGTAAGCCTACGCCTACGGTCAAGCCGACTCCCGTGCCCAGCTACAGGCAGGCTAACACTTCTGCAGGGGAAGTTCAGATCGACAGCAAGAATTTCCCTGACGCCATCCTTCGTGAGTATGTCGAGGATAACTTTGATGATGACAATGACTCAGTCCTGAGCGTTCAGGAATTGTCAGAGGCAACAAGGATCAGGATCTTTGACGGCGTTAAATCGGCGAAAGGAATCGAACTCCTGCCTAACCTGAAGGAACTGACAATTGAGTATTGTCAGCTCACATCGATCAACCTGAATGCCTGTCGCAGCCTGGAATCTGCGAGACTGGACAATAACGATCTGAAGAAGGTCGATGTAACAGGCTGTCCCACACTGGTATGCCTGAGTGTATCACATAATCCCAATCTGACGGAGCTGAACCTCGGCAATTCCCGGATCACTTATCTGTGTTGTCAGGGAACCAAACTTACGACTCTTGATATATCCGGATGTTCGGGACTTGCCGAATGGAAGAGCGGACAAAAGTACATAGATTCTGAAAGCATTACTGTTTCCGGTGCTGAGATCTATTTCTGCTATGACAAGACATTGAATGTTATTCAGAACGGATCATCAGTCCTTCCCGTCTATCAGGTAACGGCAACTCCGACACCCAAGCCGGCTACATCCGGCGGCGGATCGGGCTCGGGTTCAGGCTCCGGTTCCGGAAGCGGAAATACGGTTACTACCGAGAGCGGCATCGAAGGCTTCGTCGAGAGACTCTATACGGTCGCGTTGGGCCGTGAGTCTGATCCTCACGGAAAAGCGGACTGGATCAACCGTGTACGCACGGAAGGTGCCACAGGTGCAGACCTCGCAAGAGGATTCCTTTTCTCTGATGAATTCCTGAATAAGAACATGAGCAACAGTAAGTTCCTTGATGTCCTCTATGAGACATTCTTCAACCGACCTGCAGATGAGCATAAGGCGGACTGGCTCGGGCTTATAGATTCCGGATGGACTAAGACTCAGGTCATCGACGGCTTTATCAATTCCACCGAATGGGCGAACCTGTGCCTGACATTCGGCATCGCGTCAGGTTCTACGTTCAAACCGAATATCACGGTGGCACCGTCACAGGATGTTATCAACTTTGCTACACGCCTATATACGACCTGTCTGGGTCGTAATGCCGATCAGGGAGGTCTCGATAACTGGGCGAATCAGCTGGCCAATATGCAGATAAGCGGATCAGAGGCGGCTCACGGTTTCTTCTTCTCCGATGAATTCATAAATGCCGGCATCAGCGATTCTGAATATGTAATGAGACTCTATCGCACATTTATGGGACGTGAGTATGACCAGGGCGGATACGACAACTGGATGGCGGCGTTGGCTTCCGGACAGTCCCGCGAGTTCGTCTTCCAAGGCTTTGCCGGATCCG
>OMQY01000204.1 GCA_900313405.1 uncultured Eubacteriales bacterium | reverse complement strand
CATAGTAAGACCCGCCAGCATGATATAGATCACCGTGATCTCGGAGGATACGAGGAAGTCATCATCGAGAAGAGACATAATGTATGTTCCGGTGCTCGCCACCGCATAGGCGATACCGAAACACATTCCTGAGATCTTTACGCTCACCAGGCTCGAGAGCATGACAAGATAGAATCCGAAGTAAAATCCGATATGAAGATTAAACACATATCCCGAAGCCTGAATGACCGCACCTGATACCGACAACTGGGATACGGCCATGAAAAGGGTTCCTGTCACGAGCAGCAGCGCGAAAAGCCGTTTGTCGCCAAACAACCTGCGCCTGAACCTGAGGCCGGTCATATAGATGCCGATACCCGCAGCCTGCATGAGATAATTGATGACTGATGTGATGATGTCGGTTGTCCGGTCACTGTAGTGATCCATGAGCCGGTAGCACTCGGACATATATGCCGAACCTGTGTAAAGGAAACACAACGCGATAACGATCGTACAGACAGCGGCCTGTTTCTTATTCATGGTTATGCTCCTTTCGCGTCTCTTGAGAGAAATATACCCTATTTAGTGATAAACAACAACGCACAAACACTGTAACAGGCATACCTACCAATAATCAAACACCACAGTTGGTCGGCAATAAAATATAATAAAAACATCTATTTATAACCGGAGAGGAGTGATCAATATGAAACGACGGCTACGAACAATCCTGACCGCCCTGACAGTGTGTACTTCCCTTTTGCTCGGAGGAGTATCTGTCAGTGCAGACACTGATGTGGATATTATCATCGAGTTCCAGAACGATTACCAATCGGCTCAGGGCAAAGTCTACTACTCTCTGGACGGCGGCTCTGTCTGGACCTTAGTAGATGACGACTACATCCATCTTAATAATGCTACCGTTACCTCTGACCGCGGTATCGGTATCAAAGTGGTCGCTTCTGCCGGTTATGTCATCCCCACATGGGAGAACTCAGTATTAAACGGTCTTGATCTGAATGCCGGACCTAACAGCGGGATCCGCGATCAGCTCGAAGGTCTGGGTTATTTTACCACCGACGATTATGTTGTATTTACCGCACCGGCCTTTGTCGAGAAGGCTCCCGATGATCCGGGACAGCACAGGACGAACTGGTCTTCGACCTTCAACATCACGGTAAGGGGCGAAGACTTCGGATACTATTATGACAATCCGACCGACATCTATATCACCATGAACGGCGGTGTCGATCCGAACGCCCCGGAGGGCGAGAACAACCAGTTTATTCCTTTTAAGATCGACAACTGCACTTTCGATCAGGATCCTCCGAACACTACCGAAGCAACAATGAACAATCCCGTTGAATACCATTACAGTTACGATAATTCGGGTACGGTAAGCTTCAGTGTCAATTATCAGACACCGTATATCTTCGATAAGTTCGAGATCAACGGTACCGATTACTCGGATCAGACGCCCAAGACGCTCGAGGAACGTCTCGCAGGCGCGATCTACAGAGGCGAGACATGTGTCATTACCGGTGTGCCTGTAATGGATCATTACGATATCGTTATCGAAGGTCACAGTGAACCTTACAGCGGTTCGTTCGGCTGGAATTACAGAGGTGACGATGAGGGCGGATCGATGAATATCGCCCACGGCACCCTGGAGTTTGTTAAGGCCGAGTATAACGGCATAACTTATACTACTCCCGAAGCTTTTGATTCGGCTGCGAATTACTTCGGATGGGATGAACTGCACGGTGACGGTCAGGGAGACATCCCCGGTGGCGGCATCTACGCTCCTATGGGTACCCTCCTCACTCTGAGACTTATCCCGGATCCCGGATATCAGCTTATAGGCTTGAACTTCAACGGCATGCATATCGATGTAGATAACGATAATGTCTACACATTTACTTTCGAGGTTCCGGCAGGTTCATATCACGTTAACGGAGAGTTCGTTAAGACCGATAATGAAGCAAGAGTCTCTTCCGGTTCCGTAAGCAATGCCACGATAGACATCAGAGGCAATGACGGCAACGCCAACGGTACTTACAGGCTCGATGTCAACGATGCCAACGTGAGCTCAGCAGCTCAGAAGAAGTTCGAGGAAGCTGCTGAAGGCAGAGATGCCACGATCCTCTCCTACATGGATCTGTCACTCTACAATACTATCTACAAGGGCGGTCTGACCGACGAGTCCGGTAACTACCTCTCATGGGATACGCCTGTAGCAGATCTGCAGGAAGATTCCTCCATCACGCTCGGTCTGAACGGCGATCTCAGTAATGCCCGCGAAGTCTTCGTTATCCACGAGACACACGACGGAAAGTATGAGATCATCGATTCCTTCTTCGACAGCAGCAACAACAGCGTTTCCTTCGATACTGACAGCTTCTCGAATTATGCTGTAGCAGTCGTCGAGAACAGTAATACCAACCCGCCTCCTGCACCTCCGCCGGGTGGCGATGATAATCCTACTCCGGGTGGCGGCGGCGATCCTCAGCCCCCTGCCGACATCACATACAAGTTAACGGACGGAGATTTCACGTTCACGTTCACGGACGGTCCGGGAAATACTTTTAACTTTAATGCTTTCGAGCTGCTCGGAATGACAGAGGCACAGAGAACAGCTCTGGGTATCTCCGCTTCAGAGTTCCAGGCAGGTGCGGATGCGATAAGTGCTGCACTTGATGATCAGGTTCTGGCATTCTATATGATCTCCCTCATGCACGATGACGGTGAAGAAGTCTGGGGACGAGAGAATTCCGTTCTTTCTATCAAGCTCCCTTCGTCTGTCCTCGCGTATGACGATCTGCAGCTCTATGACATTACGGACTTCGGCGACGGCGTCGCTCCGATCAAGCTCGAATACAAGATCAGCAACGGCGTTCTCACAACTGAAGCCCGAGACAGAAGGACCTTCGTTCTGACCGGTGTCGATCCAAACGCAGAGCCCGAAGAAGATAACATCGGCGACTTCGTTGAGAGACTTTATGAGCAGATCCTGGGACGCGGCTCCGATGAAGCCGGCAAGGCAGACTGGATCGGCCGCATAGTAACAGGCGGCGGAACAGGTGCCGATATCGTAAGAGGCTTCCTTTACAGTCCCGAATTCCAGGAAGCTGCAGCAACGATGAGCGATACTGATTTTGTATCGACTCTCTACCGCTCCATCTTCGGACGTGAGCCTGACAGCGAAGGTCTGCAGAACTGGGTAAATGCGATCGGTGCGGGACAGAGCCGTGACTTCGTGATCGACAGCTTTATCGACTCGACAGAGTGGGCTAACCTCTGCCTGACCTACGGTATCCCGTCAGGCGGCAAGGGTGTGCCGAATATAACACGTGAACCCAATGCGAAGATCAACGACTTCGTAACAAGACTCTATCAGTACTGTCTCAGCCGTAAGCCTGATCCCGCAGGTCTGGCAGACTGGTCCGACCAGCTCGCCAACCTTAAGATCTCAGGCAGTCAGGCTGCATTCGGATTCTTCTTCAGCGATGAATTCAAGTCGCTCAACACAACTGACGAAGAATACGTCGAGCTCCTCTATAAGACAATACTGGGCCGTCCTTCCGATCCCGACGGCTTTGCGTCCTGGGTAAAGATCCTGGGCGACGGAGCTTCGCGCGAAGAAGTATACGAAGGGTTCGCAAGGTCCGATGAATTCGGAATCATCTGCGCAGATTACGGCATAATAAGATGATCATTTGAACCACACTAAAAGGGACTCCGTAAGGGGTCCCTTTTAACATGTCTGTTTAACTTAACCGCGCGGCTTCTTCCCTGCCGATGCACACTTGGGGCAATACCCTCTCGCCGTCACTTCACAGCTTACAACTACCGCACCGGGCAGTTCCTCGAAAAGCTCATGATCCTTGCAATTGATATCAAACAGATTCCTGCAGTCGAGGCAATAGAAATGCCCGTGGAATTCCGTGATCCCGTCATAATGTCTGGTCCCGTCAGGAGCGGTGATCTGCTTGACCAGCCCCTCTTCCGATAACTTATCAGTCACATTATAGACAGATGCGAGCGACAGCGTCGGATTACTCGCCTTCAATGAATTATAGATCTGTTCACACGTCGGATGCGTCTTATGACTCAGTAAATAACCGAATATTAAAACTCTTGGTACAGTAACTCTAATATCCGCCTCTCTGAGAAGTCTTGTGGCTTCAGCTTCGGCGTTCACGATGCGTCTCCTTAAATTAGAATGATTATAAAACTATAACCATTTTAATAAAAGATACTATGCATTGCAATAGAGAATTATGTATTCTCCTCGATCACACCGACGATCTCCGTGACTGCATCATTATGCGAATCGACTGAACTGGTAGCGCTCTTAGCCTTACCGAGATAATTGGAGATCTGGAATACGAGAACAATGCACAAGATCGAGATAACTGCGATTACAAGTACCATCTCGATCAACGTAAAGCCTTTCTTGGTTTTGTTTAGCATCTTCATGACACTGTCCCTCCCGTGATGTATTCACGTCATAAGTATACATCTTCATTAATCTCAATGCCATAGTTGGTTCATATTTTCTTCACATTGTCATAATTTTTAGTTCATATTTAAGCAAAAAAGGTCTGTTTAGGTGAAAAGTCGGCCTCCGCTTTTCGAGCTTATCCTCGAAAAGAATATGAAGAGAATATTAATTAGACAGTTGTCGAAGGCACGGCAAAGCCATACGTACCGCCTCACATTTACCTCTCTCCTTACCCACCGTGGGTAACAATTCGTGTAAATCCGCGGGTTTTTACCTCTCTCCTTACCCACCGTGGGTAACAGTTCGTGTAAATCGGCGGGTTTTTACCTCTCTCCTTACCCACCGTGGGTAACAGTTCGTGTAAATCCGCGGGTTTTTACCTCTTTCCTTACCCACGGTGGGTAATGGTTGAGTTTCAGACAGCGACAACAAAAAAAGAAGAAGTTCTCACTTCTTCTTCTTTTTATCTTTATCCTTCTTCTTTTTGTCTTTTTTCTTCTT
>OMQY01000205.1 GCA_900313405.1 uncultured Eubacteriales bacterium | reverse complement strand
CCTTTGCCAACAGAACGGGCCCTCTCTTTCGTTTTTTTTTTTTTTTTTTATATTTTTTCTCCTTAATATGCAACGATGCGAGATATAGTTATCGTCTATCTATCGGAAACACAAATAGGCCTGTTCATCGGGCATACAAATGGAGGTAACTATTTTGAGATCCACAAAAAGACTGACAGCCGGATTATTATCAACTGTAATGATCGCCGGTGTCCTCGCAGGATGCAGTTCGTCTGAATCCGAGGAAAGCAAGAAGAAGACGAGCACTGAGATACCGACAGAATTCACTGAGGATTCAGACTGGTACAACATGACACAGGTCGATGTATCTCAGGGGTACGATCCGAACAGATACGAGTTCCTTGACTACTCTTTCGTCGGAATGTATGACGGAGGTTATGTTGTTAACACCACGGGATGGCTTAAGGCCCCCGATACCGCTACTTCGGATCAGGCGCAAGTCAGTAACATCGATTACTTTTCGAGCGAAGGAGAACTGATCAACTCGATCAACTTATCCGACAAGATCGATGCTCTCGATTATTATTTCAACGCCTCTACTATAAGCGGCGACAAGGTTATAGTAAACTACACGGCATATTCCGAGACATCGTCGGATTATTATCAGATGACAGTAGATCTGAATACAGGAGACTGTTCAGAACCGGAAAAGATCGCTAACCCGGACAACACCGGTTATGAGTCCAGCTTCGAGAACCGTTTTGAGCTTGGAACTGTCTCGGTCGAGACCTACTGGCAGAACTACAATGATCAGTATTACTCATATACGCTTGAAGTCTATGATGAAGACGGAACTTCGACAACAATCGATCTTCACGAACTTTTCCCCAACGAGAGCATCTTTGATATAAGTAATGCCCTGTATGTCGACGAAGATACAGTCCTTCTTATGGGCAATATCGGTGGCAGCGGTGAAGATTCCTCTATCTACTTAGTGCTTGACGTTAACTCCAAGGATGTAACGATCGGCGACCCGGCAGAGTATTCCTGGCTCAACGAGTATCCTATCTGGAATACGACTACCATCGCAGGCAAGGGCACATACTTCATTCCCAACGAAGCTAACGGTATCTGCAGGATCGACTTCGAGAACAAGACAATCGAGACAGTCATCGACTTCAACTGCTGTAATGTTAACAGATTCGATCTTATGAACCTCAACATCGTAGACGTTACCGATGAGGGCGTTATCCTCGCAGGCAACAAGATGGATAAGGAAGGCTTCGCTATCTTTAAGTTCATGAAGGCAGACTCTAACCCCAATGCGGGAAAGACTGTCCTTAAGGCGGCTTCTCTTACTGGCCTCAGCTACTCCATCTGTGAAGCTATCTACAGATTCAATGATACAAGCGATTCCTACTTCATCGCTATCGACGACAGATATAATACTTTCGAGAATACGTCTTCCATCTCCGGCGGCTATTCCGAAGATTACCACGAAGCGAACCTTCAGAGCCAGGCCGAGATCGGTGATCAGATGGCCGTCGATATCATGGCCGGCGACGGTCCCGATATCCTCTTCAACGGCGCATCACTCACACAGCTCAACAACACCGATTATCTCGTAGATCTGACAGACCTCGTATCTGACGACTCCGAGTACTTCACTAACATTACTGACGCCCTCAAGTTTGACAACAAGGTCTTCCAGGTCCCGGTCACATTTGGGCTCACCGGTATCATCACCTCGGCACAGTATGTTGAAGACGGTCAGGTCGGATTTACTTTCGATCAGTATGTAGACTTCGTTGATCGTGTATGTAACGGAGCCGATCCGATCGGTTTCTCACAGATCGAATACTTCAGCCTGTGCTATGCTGCCATGAGCCCTCTGTTCTATGACGGCAGTTCAGTAAACTTCAAGACGGATGATTTTACTGCACTCGCCGAGTACATCAAGAATCACGTCAAGAACAAGCCTGACACAGCTGATATGGATCCTGAGCTCGCCATTGATTACATGGGCGGTTCGGAAAACAGCAATGCAAGATTCGGAGCGATCTACAGCCTCAGTTCTTTCCTGTGGGAAACTGATAACGACTTCGAGAATACCAGGATCCTGGGTATCCCTTCCAGCGACGGTCGCGGCCCTGCGTTCGACATCAGTCTGTCTGTTGCCGTATCTTCTCAGAGCAAGCATACAGATGCGTGTATCGATTTTGTTAAGATGATGCTCTCCGAAGATTTCCAGGAATTTGCCGGCTCCAGTGATTACAGCAACCCTATCAGCCGCACAGCTTTCAGAAGCATCGCCGAGAATGATCTGGAATCTTACAACGAGGAAGTTGAATGGAACCTCTCTTACTTCAGCGCCAGGGAGCTCGAAGATTACGGACTTCCTTCAAAGCCGGTCAACAGCGACGTCATCGACTACTACGAGAGCATCCTTAACAGCAGCGTTAGTCCCACTGTGACAGATGCCTCCATCGCCCTCATCATGAGAGAAGAGATCCAGGCATATTTCGTAGGCCAGCGCGACCTCTCAACAGTAGCAGATACGATGACCAACAGAGTCACAACTTACATCAACGAGAGAGGCTGATGATCCTCGATCAACTGATTATCAGCGATCCCTGCCCGGGAGTCCGGGCAGGGATTCTTTTTGCGGTCAAGCCAAAACCATCAATTATCAGTCTATGCGGATTATCGCGTACTGCCCGCTCTGGAGCACCACTCTGCTGCGGTCTCTGCCGAAACGGTTGGACGATATGGAGTCGCCGTCGGAATCGAAGCGGTGAAGTGAGTCGATCGACGAGCTGCCGACGCCTTCGATAAGGAACTGTTGCTGCGTGTCTGAATGGTTGGCGGCTATGAGATAACGGTCCTCCCCGCCTGCTATCAGGGTGACTGTACACGATGCCCCAAAGTCTTCGGCGGTATTGTCCGATGTCTCGTCTGCAGGATCGAGTATCTCATATATCCTGTAGCCGGACATATCTTCGATGTCAAGCTCGCTTACCACGCTTAATGCGATATCGTTATTATCATCAACATATTCTGCATATTCTGAAGCGACATATTCGGAAGGTACGATATCGATCATGAGCATACCGGCGAAGGACGAACGATCGTTGAAGAGCAACGTGATATAGTCGGCAGCAGTCATCGCGCCCTCGTGTCTGACTGAAATGGATGAGATCAGTTCTTCGGAAGCTACTCCTCTTGTTGCCGGGCGGGGTGCGACCATGGCAGCGTCGGAGTATGCGGCCTCGACACGGGAATTGAATGACTGCGGCTCTGTATCATCATCCTCGGAAACAACGGGTTCTTCCAACGTGATGCCCATACAGTGGACGTCAGCCGAAGACAGGCGGATCTCTCCGTCATACTGCATTCCGTCGACAAAGACGATACTGTCCCTTATATCAACATAGAACTCGGACTGACGGATGATATCCATTACATAATCAACATAAGCACCGCGCTGGATATCATTCTCAAAATTACCGTCACTGTCATTGATCTCGATGT
>OMQY01000208.1 GCA_900313405.1 uncultured Eubacteriales bacterium | reverse complement strand
CAGGTTATTACCTTGCAGCAGACAGAACCGTTACGATAGGTGCAGATTCTGTAGAAGAGGTGATCATGACTAACACAGAGAGGGAGATCGAAGTGACTCCGACTCCGACATCAACACCTGTGCCGACTCCGAGTGAGACACCGGTACCCACAGATACACCTGTGCCGACAGCGACGCCGACTACTCCGGAGGAAAAGATAACAAATACGGGTGAAAAGGCCTCGGTATTTAACAAGATAGGTGTAACGATGATATTCGGGACATTTCTGATGATAATATCCATGATCCCGATGGAGTTGAAAAGAAGAAAAGAGTAAATGATGAAGCAGGCAGCCTCGATATGAGGCTGCCTGTGTTTATCCGACAATGTTTATATATCCCGGAGGGAAAATGTATCTTACATATACTATTATCTGCGAGAACATTGAGAAGTCCAGAAGTACAGGATATATAAAGAACATAAGCATGATGAGGACCGGAACAGTACCTGCAAGAACACGCGGGCTCTTTATGAGAAGCCCCAGGACACCTGCAAATATGCCGCAGGTTATAACAAGCAACAGGAAGTTTATGATATCCCATGCGCCTCTTGAACTGTCAGCCGCAAATAAGGTGAGAAGCAGAGATACAGCTACCGGCAGGCAGTAGGCCGTAGGATATGCAAAACAACTGAGACGAAGGACATTACGGTTCATTGTCTCAAATGCGGAATTCTTCATCTCACCGGTCCTTTTGATCGCTCCGTTCAGAGCTGCGATCATAATGATAATGGCTGAGAGGAATCTGAAGACAGTTGCGTGATCAGTCTTGGCCTTGGCTACAGAGAAGCCGTTGCCGGTATCGATATCTTCCTTTATGATGGAGAATACTTCATCAGAATCTGCATAAGCGGAAAAGGTGACATTAAGATCATGAGCAATCTCATCATCAAGGAAATCCGAATCACTCATATATTTCTCGAGCAGTTCACCGGATCCTGCTTTAAGGAAAGCTGAGAATACAACTTCGTTGGTATATGTGGCGAAGATATTCTCTGAATCATTAAGATAAAGGGTTACGGTCCGTTTGCTCCTGTTCAGAAGATCTTCCGTAAGTGTGTCGGGGAATACATAGGCACAGTCGATCCTGCCGTTTACGATATCTGTCTTCATCTTGTCGACATCATCGTATCTTTTGAAGTTTGCCATATACTCGCCATTTACAAGGATATCGGCTGCCCCTATGGCAACAGGATCATCTCCGGATACGAGTATACCGACCCGGTTGCTCGTATCATAATCGATGATACCGGTTATCGAAGCTGCCATGATCAGTACAGGCAAAAGGATAAGGACAGTGACGTAAGTGATCCTTTTCAGCTGATTCTTAAGTAATAGTATGAACAGTGTTATCGATTGGCGTAGCATTATGATCTGTCCACCTCCCGATAGTCCGATATGACCGATACTGCTGTAAAGAGAGCACCATAGACTGCGGTAATTACGAAGCCTCTGATCTTCGTTAAGGAAACGGTCATCGCTTTAAGTGTCTCGAAGGCAATGCCTGCATGGGTCAGTCTTCCGATATCGATTATGATATCAGGCATAAAGCTAATGGGAATGATAGCGCCGCTCAGGAACAGCAGCAGGAAAGTCAGTGAGCATATGACAAGCATGGCTGCCGTGTCCTCTCGGATCAGCCTGTAAATGAGTGCATTGAAAGCCGTGATCGAATAACATACGAGGAAAATGCCAAGCGGATTGATAATAGAATGCTCGACGGCCTCATAAATGATCTCGATGGTTATCGTGAACAGGAGTGAAGCAGACAGATTCGAACCCAGAGCGTTAAGAAGTGGGAATCCGCTTCTTTTCATCGTGCTAAGGATCTCGTGTGAATCGGCTCTTAATACCGATATGAACGATACACCGGAAAGCATCAGGATCAGAAGGATCAGAGTCGAGGCATAGAAGTCTTTTAGTGTAAGACCCTTGGCGCTTCCCGCGAAGGAAGTGTCATACATGCTCTCTCTGTTAAGGAACGAGTTGAAATAGATGTTGTTAAGATCGGTGTTGATCTTCTTTTGGTCTTCCTCGCTCATCCCGTATTCCTCGCCGATCTCTTCTGCTGCATAGATCGACGCCTGAGATAATGCGACGTCAACAGCAGTAGCATCAATGATATCCAGGAAGTAACCGATACCGGGATTATCACGGTCCTCATCGAAAAAGATCTTCAAAGGAGTATTGGTACCATTTGTAACAGATCTGAAGAATCCTTCGGGCACATGCGAATATGCCGCGACATCGCCGCGTCTTAATGCGGCCCTCGCACTGTCTGTATCTTCATATTGGATGAAAGAGACAAGATCCTTGACACTGCTTCCGTTGGCTACATAGTTAAATACCCATTCGGACTTGTCACTTGTATCTTCATTAAAGACTCCGACGTCGACCTTCATCTTGCTCATGTCACCGGAGCCTGTCGCAAGATAAAGACCATAGACGAGAAGCAGGGCAGAGAAGACGATAATAAGAGTACCCGATATTATGACCGGGAAATTGGCGACCGTCTTCTTGAATGAGATCTTACATACTGACAGGATACGGTTCATTTGGTTATCAGTTCCTTAAGTTCTCCGGCGTAGACAGGTCTCTCAAGCTGACGCAGTTCTGTCTCGCCCATAATGTACATCCTGTCGGCAAGCGCCAGTTCACCTTCCTCGTGGGATACGATGATAACGGCTCCGCCTTCGTCACGGAATGCCTTAAGAAAGTTCTTGATCTCTTCTTTGAAGACTACATCAAGTGATGCTCCGGGCTCGTCAAGGATAAGGACCTTGGGGGAATCGCTGATAACACAAGTAATACTTACACGCTTCTTAAGGCCGCCGGACAACCTCCTGACCTTATACTTAAGATACGGTGTCAGGCCCATCCGCTCGATCAGTCCTGATTCAGTAAGTTTCTTATATCCGCCTTTGACATCCGATGTCCAGAACTTCAGATTATCATTTACTGTCATCTCTTCGAAAAGAGGATTATCCTGAGGGATATATCCTATATGAGTCGCAAAATCAGATGCGCTCTTAAGTTCGTTCCCTTCGAACCGGATCGTACCTGAATCAGGCCGGGATGTTCCGGATAATATCTTCAGCAGAGTGGATTTACCGCCGGCATTAGGACCTACGATCGCGATTATCTCACCCTGATAGATACGGAAATCCGCATCCTTGATTATCGTTCTCTTTCCATAACTCTTGCATAAGCCGGTAGCTTCGAGGAGCAGCTTATCGTTATTTGAGTCCATAAATCATCTTCCTTATTTAAATAATGGGTCTTGTTCAGAGTTCGGCTCTCGGTGTTATGCCGAGCTCGCGTGCGACTTCATAGAAAGCTTTACGTGAGCCTTTGATCGTCTGCTCGGAGACACAGAAAGCCAGACGGCAATAACCGGATCTGCTGAAGCTCGCACCTGGTACCAGAAGGATATTCTGCTTGGCACAGATTGCCGAGAATTCGGCATCTGTTAATCCTTCAGGTGTCTTCATGAAGATGTAGAGAGCACCGGACGGCTTAATGGAGTCGAATCCCGCATCGATGATATTGGAGTAGAGCAGGTTACGCCTGTGCTCGTAGTTCGCAACATCTACCTTGGCATCAAGCGATCTCTCGACGACCTTTTGCCATATTGCAGGAGCGTTGACACTTCCGAGTGTTCTGTTCGAGAGTACGATCGCGGCAGTAAGGTCATCATAATCGGCATTCTTCGGGGATACCAACGTATATCCGATCCTCTCGCCGGGAAGCGATAAGGACTTGCTCCAGGAGAAACAGATTATCAGGTTATCGATGAACTTAAGTGCAGAGGGGACCGTAAGTCCGTCATATACGAGATCGATGTAGGGTTCATCGGATATTACATGGATTACATGATCCTGAGTCAGGAGCATCTCATTAAGGGAAGACAGTACATCTTCACCGTAAATAACACCTGACGGGTTATTGGGTGAATTGATGATGATGGCTTTTGTCTTGGGAGTGATCGCTTCGCGGATCTTCTCGATATCGGGCATAAAGTCATCGCCGGTATCAACGATCACTGTCTTACCGGAGTGATTATCGATGTAATTGGTATATTCCATGAAGAAAGGGGCAAGTACTATAACTTCATCATCCGTATCGAGCAGGGAATGGAGAATGTCATTTAGTCCGGAAGCGGCACCTACAGTCATACAGACGGCGCCTGCGTCAATATCAAGACCGGATTCTCGGCTCCTTTTGGCAGCTATGGTACTTCTGGTGGATTCATATCCGCTGTTGCTCATATATCCGTGCATGCCCGGAGTCGGGTTAGCGGCAAGGTCCTTAAGTGCCTGACTTACTTCAACGGGCGGCTCGAGGTCGGGATTGCCGATAGAGAAATCGAATACATTCTCGGCTCCGTATATGGCCTTGAGCCTGTTACCTTCCTCGAACATCTTACGAATGGCCGATCCTCCGGCCAGTTTGCTCTTCATCTTTGCTGATATCATATATATCCCTCCGCTTACATGTTCAACTAAATATACCATATAATATGTTATATTTATCGGCGATATCGATATGTCTTCAAAAAAATGTTGACAAACCCTTGTATCACCGATATTATTATGTAGTCAAACAAGCAGAACATCTGTTTCTCACCTCCAACTTACGTGAAGAGGTTCATACTTAAGCTTTGACGAGGGGGCATCGTAAGATGCAAATGTCTGAGCGGAAGGTGTTAGAGAACGGATGTTGTCCGTTCTTTTTTTGTGAAAGGGAGGTGTTTAACATCGCTAAAGCTAACGGCAATCAGATGATCAATGATGACATTAAGTTCAGTAAGGTCCGCCTTATTGATGCTGACGGTCAGATGGTCGGAATTGTTCCGATCGAGCAGGCTCTTAAGTCGGCAGAAGATGCAGATCTCGATCTCGTTTGTATCTCGCCTAATCCCGATAATCCCGTATGCAAGGTAATGGACTACGGTAAGTTCCTTTTCGAGCAGGGTAAGAGAGAGAAGGAAGCCAAGAAGAAGCAGAAGGAGACTGAGACTAAGGAGATCGGCATCAAGCTTACGACTGACGTACACGATATCGAAGTCAAGCAGAAGGCTGTTATCAAGTTCCTTAAGGCCGGAGACAGAGTAAAGATCAATATCAGATTCCGTGGCCGTGAGATGGCATACCAGCAGCAGGGATATGCGGTAATGGAGAAGTTCGCCGAGGGTATCTCTGAATACGGACAGATAGACAAGCAACCTAAGATCGAGGGACGCAACATGGTTATGTTCCTTGTTCCTAAGAAGGCAAAGTGAGTATTTAACATAAGGAGGACATAAAAATGCCTAAGCAGAAAACACACAGCTCATCCAAGAAGAGATTCAAGGTTACGGGAACCGGTAAGGTTCTTCGCGCACAGGCTTTCCGCCGTCACATCTTGAGCAAGAGACCTACTAAGAGAATGAGACATCTTCGTCATAATACTCTCGCATCCGATCCTAATGCCAAGATCATCAGAAAGATGATCCCTTATATGTGATCAAGGCGATGCACGTTAATCAATAATTCATTTCTTTAGGAGGATATACAAATGTCAAGAGTAAAAAGAGGCGTACGTACAAGAGCCCGTCATCATAAGGTACTTAAGCAGGCAAAGGGATATTTCGGTAAGAAGAGCAAGCTCTTCAAGGTAGCTAACCAGGCTGTCCTGAAGTCCGGCAACTATGCTTACCGTGACAGAAGACAGAAGAAGAGGGACTTCAGAAAGCTCTGGATCGCTCGTATCAATGCTGCTTCCCGTCAGAACGGTCTTTCTTACAGCAAGTTCATGAATGGTCTTAAGAAGGCCGGCATCGAGCTCGACAGAAAGGTTCTTTCCGACATCGCCATCACGGATCCTAAGGGCTTCACAGCTCTTGTAGAGAAGGCAAAGGCTGCACTCTGATGTAATGAGTCATCATTATAGGAGCCGCTCCCGGT
>OMQY01000210.1 GCA_900313405.1 uncultured Eubacteriales bacterium | reverse complement strand
TAACATCGCAGTCGACTTCGCAGGAGTAGTTCCTTACATCCTGATCGTACTCGCAGGCCTGGTACCGGTGATCATCATCGTCGTTATCGTAGTAGTTGTCCACAAGAAGCACAAGAGAGCAGCTAAGAAGGCAGCCGCAGAAGTCGCGAAGAATGCACCTCCCGTTGTAGAGGCTCCCGCTCAGATCCCTGCCGAGATCAAGGCTCCGGAGGCACCTGAGACAGAGGACAAGACCGAATCCTGATAACTGCCAATGCGGGACCGTATACCCTCTTGTCCCATAGCAGAAACATAAGGCACCCCGCTGTGTAATGATTCACAGCGGGGTGCCGCTTCTTATCCGTAGTTCTCCTGATAGTACAGATAACACAACTATGAATAATGCTCACTCGCATACAGGCTCAGCTTGGAATACAGCACATCGGCAATGTCCTCTATCGGTTTGCCCTGGAGATCATACGTCTCCAGCTCCTCATTGATCATCACATACACAGTAGGATCGTAAACCTGTATCGTGTCGATCGAATCTATGGCCTGCCGATAGGCTTCTATGACATCTTCGGGTATGGGATCGCAGTCGGATAGTAATGATCCGTATATCTTTTCGATATCAGGGTCGGCCTCAGGATCCGAAGCATATTCGTACAATTCATCATTAAACTGCCTTATAACACTTGCATAACCGTTAGTCAGCATGTACCTCTGCACATCTGCCCCGTAAAGACAAGCGATAAATTCCAGACACATGTCCGGATCGGTAGCGGAAGACGACACAGCTATACTCCCAAATGGCTGAACACCGTGAGACGATCCATAAACAGACGGCGAGCCGATAAAACACAGATTATCCCCCGCGTCCCTGACCGAATCGTAATACCACTTCAATCCTGTTACCGGATAATTCGTCATCAGGTATTCATCGCTCCTCAGGTGATTGAAGCCTTCCTCTCCCAGCATGTCATATCCGCTGGTACTCGGCAGACCGAACTCAATACAGACTCTGACAACATCCTCGATCTGTTCCTCTGAGACTGTCAGCATACCTTCCGAATCAACAAAAGAGTCGAACGGATACGATAGGATGTCTCCGGCAAACTGACTGCTGTAACGTGTAGCAAACGCACGCCCGCTCGGATTGTCAAGGCTATACATAACATCATATGTCATATTGGTATAGTCGGCCATGTTGCTTGCCTTGCCCCAGTAACCGTTGAAATAAAACGACGTTATCAGATGATAACAATGACCGTCTCTGTTCAGGGCATCCCAAACTGAAGGTTCAAAATCATCTTTGTTAATGGCATCTGATGCTTCGATCAATGGCAATAGATCTACGGCCATACCATTACGACCGAAGTAGTCATAATCGAAGTAATTGCCGTAAAAGATATCGGGAGAATTTCCGCTGCTGAACTCGGATATCAGGCGGGCATTACGCTCGATAACATATTCATCCGTATATCCTTCATTCTCAAATTCCTGTATGACTATCCTGCAATCGTCGTGCTCGGCATTGAACTTGTACGCTGCATACTGAATGGGATAGTCTTCGTACAAGGCAATCCCGCCGACTGTTATAGTATCAATATCAGTATAGTCGATCCCCTCATCGTATTCGTAGAACTGAATACATGCGTATCCGTCAGGGTTCACATATGTTCTGGCAAACAGATCATCATCGAAAACATAATAATATCTGTACCCGGCACAAGAAGCTCCTCCCGGCCTGACATTGGTATTATTCCATTCACATAGTATAGTCCTGCTACCGCTAACTGGATCGATCTTATATTCACAGTATCTGTCAAAAACATATCCGCCACAACAATCTGCCGGTTCTATGCCGAGTTCCGTACTATCGTTTACTAATTCACAAGTACCGTCATCGAGGTTCACTTCGTAATAAGAGTAACCTATATCCGGACAGGCAATAATATACGTATGATCCTCATATTCATATATCATGTCGCAATACTCCGAGAACCATCCAAAATCGCTGTTGACTATAGTAGATAACTCGTCTCCGTTCTTGTCATACCAGATAACATGATCCCTATATCCCACAACAAAACCATCCTTGTAGGAAGAAGCCGCTATCGGCGAAGGATCAGATTCGAATGAGTACAACTCGGAACCGTCATCCAAGGAGATCACTGATGTGCTCCCACTCTTAACACACGCGATTCCGTCTTCGATCATAACGAAGATATCTCCGGTCTGCTCTATCGATCTGCTGTCGATTATCTCCCCGTCCTCTGACACCTTGTATAGATATGTTCCGTCCTGATCACTTCTATCCTCACCAAAATCTCTTACAACAACATAGAAGAGATCATCATCACGCATGACAGACAATATCGATCTGCTTGTGCTCTCGTTAGGTGCAATATCACAGATAGTCTCTCTGTAACCTGTCCGTCCTTCTATGCGAGTACCGGGCTTTACGGACTCATCCGTTTTGCTGCATGAAGCAACCCCTGTCAACAATAATGCACCAACAATTGCCAGAACTATTCTTCTCATGATCTCTACCTCTATAATGAACTCTGAGAGCACCTTGCGATGCTCTCAGAGTATGCCGATACGGGCTAATGGTTAAACGTAAAAGGAGAAAGTGGTATCTACATAGCCCGATGATGTGTGAGAACCCACTCTGTAATCAGATCTGTGTCCGTAGTAAGAAAAGTACTGAATGCTTCCGCTAGAGGCACCGACTGAACCAAGCGCGACAAATGATCCTGCTTTGGTAAGGCTTGAAGTGTACGGAGCATAATAGATCTTTGCCCCCGATGGCCATGTGCTGGAAGACCCGTTCCACAGCACACTGCCCTGAACAAAATAATACTCACCGTTTGTATCAGTTCCGGAAAGAACAGGTGTATAACTATTTGATGTCGTGGAGTTCATAGTCGTTGCTCCAACCATCGAGAATGATGCGCCTATCACCATGGCCATCATAAGAATAATAGCAAGTTTTCTCTTCATGATAATCACCTTCAAAATCAAGATCTGCAATCAATTATTACGATTGCAGTGGAATCCTTGCCTCAACGACCAATCTGTGTTATTAAGTAAATGTGCTCAGATGGTGTTGAGGCTCCTGCGCCTTGCTGTATCTGACCCGAAGACTCGTATTGCAGTGCGGGTCTTCTTTTATGTCGATACAGCCTGATATGTATCCCATGGGTCTATACCTCCTTGTACTTTTTCCAACAGTCAGTAGCTTGAAAGATTTCCGGAATCATCACACGTCAGTGTAAGTGTATAGGATTTACTGTAGCCCCCACTTCTGGCTATTCCATAAATTCTTACATATGCCTTTGTTGTAGTTATATGACCGGAAGTGATCGTCGGCGAACTAGTCCATGTGCTATATGAAGGTTTAGTGAAGCTCCCACTCGAGGATACAACATTACAAAAACCTGTAGAATACGCAAAGTCCCCGGATACGTTCACCGTAAATACTTTTACGCCTGCATCATTGTAATAGTCCTTGGATGCTTCTCCATGTGCACCATTCGTCCTTATGTCAGTATGACGGGAGACAAGCACTTCCACTAAACGTGTATCATAATCTATATCTATGATAAAGGTATCTACGTTTAATGAACTTATGTCTTGTTCTTCATAAGAATATGGGGAATAGGTGTTAATGACTTCAATGAAATCAGAATAACTGTCTATCTCATGCGTCTCGATATACTCGATAAGGCTGAAGTCGGTCCCGTCAGTCTGCTCTTGATGCAGATTATACCCCCCCCATAACACTCATTGTAGAGAGTGTCAATAGCGTTGCGATAATTTTTCTCATACTGTTATCCTCCTTGGTTTATCTGTTCATCATCTATGTGATAATAATAAACAGTCTCTATAGAAGCGGATCCCTCATTTATCTCACCCTTGAATCCGTAATTCATTATGTAAAGCCATGTCCCGACAGTGAATAAGATAACTATCAGACATGTAATGACTATCACAGTCGTTCTGATCCTTCCGTGGCGACTCTGTAACTTGCTTTGCTCAAGCTCCATCTTATAGGACTCTATAACAGAAGACTGTGCATCAAGTTTTGATAGCAATGTATCATTTTGAGCCTGAAGTCTCTTGATCAATTCTGCCTGCCCATCACGATAATCCTCTCTGCTAAGTGACAGCAATTCGCTGATACTCTCCTGTCCTGTTACCAGGTTATCAACACCGTCTGATATTTGATTAAGGACATCTGCCTTTCCAAATTGACCATCAGTCTTATCCTCTTCTTTCATGCTGAGAATGTCCTCATCCGTAATCCCGATAATCTTCTTAAGCTTGTTCATCTCCTCTGGACCGGGTTTGGCACTATCATGCTCCCACCTAACGATCGAACGCGTACTGACTCCAAGGGTTTTTGCCAAGGCCTTTTGAGATAGGCCATTTTTAAGTCTGTACTCTCTGATCTTAAAGCCAAGCATTGTCCTGCTCCTTTGATTCAATCCTATCTGGATTCTAAAGCTACTCTGAATGACATTTCAAGTGACAGATTATGTGTCACATTTTGTGTAACATAACCGAGATAATCCAACAAAATCAGGGGTTATGGCACTTCTGGCATGTGACACATCCGAATAGACCCATGGATTTCTTCTATTACAATTTTAGCGTATACACCCACTATATGTTTTTTTTGTTCATAGGTACCTATAAATGGAATATGTCGTCAATACTCTGAGATGTGTCAAACAAGAACCGTCGCTCTCTTGAGAACAACGATCAGTTTACCCAATACTGTACCCACAGTGCGTAAGGTTCAAAGTAAATCCGGGGGCATCGACACTCGGGGCGACACTTTTCAGATAAAAAGTGTCGGTGGAGGTGTCGCCGGATGGCGGGCCCTTAATCCTTCCATAAAAAAGTCCTACTGTCTATTTCGCTGACAAAAAGCAAAATAGACAGTAGGACGCCTGGATTGTGTTATGGCAATCAGATCAGCTTCAGCCTGTGGTAGTTTTTCTTACCCTTGCGTACGATGGCCTCGCCATTGGCATCAAAGTCGGATTCGGACAGATTATAGAACTGATCCTCGACAGCAACATCGTTCAGATATACACCCTTCTGCTGGATCATTCTTCTTGCCTCGCCCTTTGACTTCATAAGACCCGCGGTAACGAGAACGTCAGCGATCTGAAGACCTGCTGCGATATCGGAAGAACTGATCTCTGTCGTCTTCATATCCTCGGATCTTCCGTGATTCTCGTAGATATCCTCTGTCGTCTTCTTGGCGATCTCGGCCTGCTCTTCGCCGTGAACGATCTTGGTAACTTCATAAGCCAGTCTCTTCTTCGCCTCGTTGATGGCGGAATCCTTGAGCTTGGCATATTCATTGATCTCATCCATCTCCAGGAACGTCAGCAGCTTCATGCACTTGATGACATCAGCGTCATCGATATTACGCCAGTACTGATAGAAATCGAAGACGGAAGTCTTGTTGGGGTCGAGCCATACGGCGCCCTTTGCTGTCTTACCCATCTTCTTGCCCTCACTGTTCGTAAGGAGTGTAAATGTAAGACCATATGCAGGTGCCTGATCTTTACGTCTGATCAGTTCTACGCCTCCGATGATGTTCGACCACTGATCGTCACCGCCTAACTCGAGGCAGCAGTCATACTTCTTGTGCAGGTAGTAGAAGTCATAGCTCTGCATGAGCATGTAGTTGAACTCGAGGAATGACAGACCCTTCTCCAGACGCTGCTTATAGCACTCAGCCGTGAGCATCTTATTAACCGAGAAATGAGGTCCGATCTCTCTTAAGAACTCGATATAGTTAAGATTCCTGAGCCAGTCCGCATTATTGACGATGATCGCCTTGCCGTCAGAGAAGTCCACTACCTTGCCCATCTGCTGCTTGAAGCACTCGACATTATGGTCGATCGTCTCGACGGTCATCATCTGTCTCATGTCCGTTCTTCCGGTCGGATCTCCGACCATTCCCGTTCCGCCGCCCATGAGAGCGATAGGTCTGTGGCCTGCCTTCTGCATATGGCTCATGACCATCATCTGAACGAAGTGGCCAACGTGAAGTGAAT
>OMQY01000211.1 GCA_900313405.1 uncultured Eubacteriales bacterium | reverse complement strand
GGCTTCCGCGGGGTCAGCTATATGTCGGAGACATTTAAGAGGTTCTTCGTCATGTCGCCGCGCGAGTTCCGTAAGAGGTGGTCGAATCAGGGTCACATCTCCCCCGAGGACATGGAAAAATAAAGAGAGCTTCAGAGCCTCTTGCCAGTTCTTTTTCGCTGTGCTATTTTATTATTGAACGCGTTCAATAATGTGGAGGATGCTCGAAAATGAACAAAGACGAGAAGCTCACCATAACCAAAGACCGGCTGCTCGACGCGACCTTCCGTCTCATGGAAGAGAGCGACGACCCGCTCACGGTAACGTCCCGCCAGATCGCATCGGCCGCCGACGTCAAGCCGTCGATGATCAACTACTGCTTCGGTTCCAGAGAGAACCTGATCTACTCGGTGTTTCAGAAGCAGTATCTGGGCTTCCTGTCTGACACCAAGGTCAAAGAGCTCCTGGCTTCGGACCTCTCCCCCAAAGACCTTCTCAAGGCGCTCCACTTCGAAGTCGCCACATGCCTCGTCGATAACCATCAGTTCACGCGCGCCACGACCGGATTCATCCTCTTCAAGCACGACCTCGGTCAGGAATCCTTCAGTTATCACTACGTCATGGAACATTACGCCGGACGTAAGACAGAAGCAGAATGCCGCATGATCGCATATGAGATGTCGACCATGATGCAGCTGATCATATACCGCAAGGACGACATAAAGCGCGACTTCGGGATCGATCTCGATAACGAAGATGAGCTGCGTAAAGTGATCGGCATGAGGATCGACCTACTGCTGGGTGAATAAATATGAGATACATATACAACCTTAATGATATACCGGAGAATATAAAGGACAGCTGCGGCGGCAAGGCATTATCCCTCGCACGCATGATCGGTGCACGTAAGCTTCCCGTTCCGTACGGATCTGTCATCACATCAGATGCGTTCGAAGGCGGGAAGATCCGCCCCGAAGCGCTCACCGAACTTAACGGAATAACAGCCGCTCTCGACCGCGGAACAACCTATGCCGTCAGATCTTCCGCGCTCAACGAAGACGGATGCGAGAAGTCCTACGCCGGGCAGTATGAAACGGTGACCGACGTCGCAGCAGACAATATCATCGACGCCGTCATGCGAGTCGCGGCATCTTCGGGCAACAGCAACGTCCGGGAATACTCGGCTGACTTCGGTGTAGCAAATGAAGGCATAGCCGTCATAATCCAGAGATTCGTAAAACCGCAGTTCGCGGGTGTCATCTTTACCTCCGACGTGATCACCGGAACTGACAGTCACCTGATCGGCAATTACGTTAAGGGCGAGGGCGAGCGGCTCGTGTCAGGCATCGATACCGGCGACAGCTTCAGGATCAATGCGGTCAGATACGATTACGATGGACCGGATGAGCTTCGGCCCTATGCCAAGCGCCTCACCAAATACTGCCGACTGATAAGAAACTTATACGGCATGCCGACGGATATCGAATGGGCGATATCAGGCGGTAAAGTCTATATCCTTCAGGCCCGCCCCATCACGACACTGAAGAGGCTCGATATGAGCACCTATTACATTAACGGAACGATGTCGGGAAACAAGCTGCTGACAAAGACGAATGTCGGCGAGATCTTTATGAAGCCGATATCCCCGATGACGTTCAGCGTACTCGAGAAGATCAATAACATGCTCGGGCTGCCCGATTGGCTCGACAACATATACGGTCAGCCGTATATGAACGTCTCTGTGATGTGCTCGGCTCTCGTGGCGTTCGGGAAGTCTGAAGAAGCCGCCTTCGAGGCAATAAAAGATCTTGTCGGCAACATACCCGAAGGCACGGCAGTGCCGATATCGCCATTCTACAAGAGGCAGTTCCTCAGTCATGTGAAGCGGCTGTTATTCCCGGAGAATAAGGTAAAGATGAGTCGCAAAAGAAAGCACGAGATGGTGCTCAACCTGCCTGATATCTGCCGCGGGAAGATCGACGTGATCCGTAAGATCGACGACTTGGATTCACTCCTTAACATGTGGAATAACGATCTGCTTCCGAGGATCAACGAGGGCCTGGCATCTATCCTGAGCGAATGCGGAACGTCCATGATCCCGCTCTTCGGTTCACGTAAAAAGATCACGAAGATCGCAGGAAGCGATATGGCTAACCGCCTTCTCGGCGGCTCGCTCGGCGTCATCGACTGCATGAAGCCGCTCCTCCTTCTCGATAAGGTATCAAGCGGCAACATGACCCGCGAAGAATACGTGCTCGCATGCGGTCACAGATCCGCCAACGAGATGGAACTGATGTCGCCCCGTCCGTACGAGGATCCGGCTTTCCCCGGGAACGTGATAGAAGAACATATCAGGACCGGTGCGGATCTTCAGGGCATGCTCGATAAACAGCAGCAGCTGGCGGACGAAGCGCTCGCGGAATTCAAGTCGATGTACCCCGATAAGAGCAGGTGGATCGACAAGGAACTCATAAAGTTCAGGCACGCCAACGAGTTCAGGGAAGATATCAGGAGCAAGGGTGTCTGGCTCTTCTCGGCGTTCAGGGAATTCATTCTTCGCGCCGGTCGGATCGAAGGTATTGGGGATGATATATTCTTCCTCACCTTCGGGGAACTTTTCGAGATGCTTGACGGTCACAAGGATGCGCTGAAGTTTATCCCCGCGCGTAAGGCAACGTATGCCCGTTATCTCGAATACCCGTCCTTCCCTAATCTCATCATGGGCAGGTTCGACCCGGATGCCTGGATGGCAGATCCTGACAGGCGCAGTGACCGCTATTTTGCCGGTGCCGAGAGCCTTAACGCCGAGGGCAGCGATATTAAAGGCTTCCCCGGAGCCGCCGGCACGGTAACCGGCAAAGTAAAAGTGATAATGTCGACAGATGACATCGATCAGGTCGAGCAGGGTGACATACTCGTAACAGTCGCGACCAACATCGGCTGGACACTGGTCTTCCCCAAAGTGTCGGCGATCGTCACGGACATAGGCGCACCTCTGTCACACGCAGCGATCGTCGCCAGGGAATTCGGGATCCCGGCCGTCGTCGGATGCGGCAATGCCACTACTCTTCTTAAGACAGGTGATATCGTAACGGTAGACGGCGCTTCAGGCTCCGTCACCATCAATGCTCAGCCATAATGCGGGACGCACGCCGTGGTCGTAGTAGTTGAAAGTAACGAGGTGTCCGCGAGTTAAGAGTTCGCCGATATGGAGAACAACAGCAGCATGTGTAGCAGGGTAGCCGGGCGATCTCAGCCAATACCACTCACAGGGCTCACAAGCTCTCGCGTCATCATCTTCGAAAAGATCCCTGGCTTCATCAATGCTCAGCAGGAAGACCCGATCTTCCGTATCATTGCCGCCTTCCATTCCGAAATACAGTTCATTATCGGGATTGGTATTCGTCACCGTTAATATCTGTTCCTGTTCGGAAGCGTCAAATGCCGCATCTATGAAGTCTTCATTAAGCCACTTACGTAAACTGCAGGTCTCCCATGTCACTTCCTCTAATTCCGTATTGTAAGGCTGATAATCCAGGATATTCAAACTTATAAGGAGCATCCTGTCATCTTCCTCTGACAGTATTATCCAGTTTATCGGCTCGGGACCGTTACTCTCATCCCCGTCCTGTTCATAGTGCCCGAAGGTCACATATTTAACGTCCTGTCCGGATTCATCCTGTTTATCATCTGTTGTTTCTGTAGCAGGAGTCTCAGAGGTCGGTGCTTCCGTCTCTTCCGGCTCCTCCGTTGTTTCTATCGATTCTGTTGCTACGGTCGGTTCCGTCTCCTCGGTCGGTTCAGTTTCCTCGACCTCCACGTCAGAAGGCTCCGCTGCCGTGGTCTCCTCATTGTCTCCGGATGAACTGCAAGAAGTGAGCATCAGTGCTGCCATGATCGTTATCGCTATGATCTTTCTCTTCATGTTATCCCCCTCGTCGATAAAAACGGTGAAATGTCTATGAGTCATTATACCTTAGAGTCTCAGGGTGTGATGCATCCGAACTCTTCACCCGTTGTACTGACGATCAGCAGCTCTTCAGGTCCGTCATTCAATTCCAATACTGCGCAGGGGCAATCAAGGCCGTCGTATTCCTCGCCGTCAGCTTCAGTCTCTTCAACTACGATAACGAGCTTTGATCCCTGCATTCCGAGATCCGTTATCTTAAGTTCGCCCCCTGTCCTGGTCTGTGTTCCGGCGCTGATAACGATGAAGAGCGGTGAGTCAAGCTGTTCGAGCTGGTCGTAATAGTAGCCTCTGGGCTTGTTGTAGCAGCCGAACTCGTCCTCGCCCATTATCCTGTATTCCATATCACCGACCGTTCCATTAACCGGAAGATTGCCGGACTCATCTGTTACTGATGTGTAGCTTGGAAGTTCAACTGTTGACTCCGCTTCGTCTGACTTATCTGACTTACAGCCTGCGCAAACACCCGTAATAAGTGTGAATGCCATTACAACGCAAGCGATCTTACTGATTAACTTTTTCATTTCCGTATCTCCTTTTCGAATGTCTATGCCATATATACACATTACAAACCCGAAATGTTGCAAAATAAAGCATCAATCTTACTCTTTACTGCTTATGTTGAATTATAAGTTACTTTTGTATATGATACCCGCCGTCTGCAAATACATTGGTTCCGTTTATATAATCTGAAAGATCCGAGAGAAGAAACAAGACAACTTTGGATATAT
>OMQY01000212.1 GCA_900313405.1 uncultured Eubacteriales bacterium | reverse complement strand
GGATCAGCCGAAGAGGCTCAGCAGGACACCTGCGGCGACGGCGGAGCCGATGACACCTGCAACGTTCGGACCCATGGCGTGCATGAGAAGGAAGTTGGAAGGGTTGGCTTTCTGGCCTTCAGTGTTGGAAACACGAGCTGCCATCGGGACGGCGGAAACGCCTGCGGAACCGATAAGCGGGTTGATCTTACCGCCGGAGATGAAGTACATCAGCTGGCCGAGGAGCAGACCGCCTACCGTTGAGAAGGCGAAAGCAAAGACACCGAGGCCGATGATCTTCAGCGTATCCCATGTGAGGAATGTCTCGCCAACGGCTGTGGCGCCGACTGTGACACCCAGGAAGATGGTGACGATGTTGCAGAGTGCGTTCTGGGCCGTGTCGGACAGTCTGTTGGTAACGCCGCACTCGCGGAAGAGGTTACCGAGCATGAGCATGCCGAGGAGAGGACCGACGGACGGGATCAGCAGTGTGCAGACGACTGCAACGATGATCGGGAAGCAGATCCTCTCGACCTTGGATACTTCACGTACCTGCTCCATCTTGATGGCGCGCTGCTTCTTGGTGGTCATCAGCTTCATGATCGGCGGCTGGATGGCCGGGATCAGGGCCATGTACGAGTAGGCCGCTATGGCAATGGCCGGAAGGATGTGCGGCGCGAGCTTTGTCGTCAGGTAGATCGCCGTCGGGCCGTCAGCGCCGCCGATGATGGCGATGGAGGAAGCCTCGTTGACATCGAACCTGAAGAGCGTGGCAAGAAGGAATGCCATTGAGATACCGAACTGCGCGCCGGCTCCCATGAAGAGGGAAGAGGGGCGTGCGATCAGGGGACCGAAGTCTGTCATCGCACCGACTGCCATGAATATCAGGCAGGGGAAGATACTGAGCTTAACGCCCAGATAGATGAAGTCTAAGATACCGACTGCATCGGCATTCCATGTTCCGAGCATATCCCAGTGGACGTGGCCGCCTTCGAAGATCTCGGGGTGATAGAGTCCTGCGACGGGCAGGTTGGTGAGCAGCATTCCGAAAGCGATCGGGACCAGCAGCAGCGGCTCGAACTTCTTACGGATCGCCAGATAGAAGAGGACGAACGAGAGGAGCAGCATCACGCCCTGTCGCCAGGTCATGGCATATATTCCCGAGCCCTCCCATAGTTCTTGTAATGCATCAATAAACACTTAGCGCACCTCCGTCTTTATCAGGAAATAGACACAAGCGCGTCGCCTGTCTTGATGGTTGCACCCTTGGATGTGAGGACCTGAGCGACTGTTCCGGCCTTGGGAGCCTTGACTTCGTTCTCCATCTTCATTGCTTCGAAAACAAGAAGCACATCACCCTCGTTTACCTTCTGACCGACGGAAACCTTGATATCGAGTACGGTTCCGCCCATGGGAGCGTTGATCGCGGTAGCTCCGGCTGCAACAGCGGCAGCGGCAGGAGCGGCGGCAGCTGCAGGTGCAGGGGCAGCTGCTGCGGGAGCGGCAGGTGCGGCAACGGGTGCCGGAGCTGCTACTACATCAGTCGTCTTGATAAGGTTAGCCTTACCCTTCTCGACCTCGACTTCATATACCTTGTCGTTAATTGTTACTTTATAAATCATTTGCCGTAATCTCCTTTACTCGTTCTCGACCAACGTGATCGACTTAAATACCAGCTCGGACAGAGGGATACCGGTATTGTCGCTGACGATGGCCATGATCATGGCGGCTGTCTTCTCGTCGCAGCCCTTAAGTCTCAGTGTTCCTGATGAGAAGTCCTCGCCCTCGGAAGCAGCTTCGACTGCGGAAGCAGCGGCTGTCTCGGCGGCGATGGCGGGCTCAGCAGCGGAGCCCGACTTCTCGGCAACAGAGAAGATGGCCGTGAAGATCCTGATGCAGATGAAGATCAGCAGCAGGACACCGAAAACGATGGCTATCGTGAATCCGGCATAAGAAAGAGCCTCGCCGATCGTCGCGACCTCGGGGTCGGATGACGATGCCGTCGTCTCACTGACGGCGTCGGCTGCTCTTGTCAGATCGATAAGCAGACCCATTATTACTCCTCCTTCTTCTCGATGGTGTAGTTAACGGTGTTGGATTCTTTCTCTTCTCTCTTCTCGAAGAACTTCTCGGCGTTTTGAGGGAAAGCGATGTAGGACAGTACATCCTCGTCGGATCTTGCCGTCTTGCCGAGCTTCTTCTTTGCATCCTCGAAAGCGGGTTCGAGCGTATCGGCGAATCTGCAGGTGATTATCTCTTCCGGCTTCCAGCACTTGGCTACGAGTTCCTGATCGACTTCGCCCGGAGCTCTGCCGTATTCACCGCGGAGATAAGCCTTTACTTCCTTGGAGATGTTCTTGTATCTCTCGCCTACGAGGACGTTGGTGACAGCCTGAACACCTACCATCTGGGACAGAGGCGTAACGAGCGGCGGATAACCGAGATCCTTACGAACGTTAGGTACTTCTGCGAGCGCCTCGTCGAGACGGTCGATGGCATCCTGTGCCTTCAGCTGGTTAACGAGGTTACTGAGCATGCCGCCGGGAACCTGATATACCAGAGCGTCTGTCTTCGTGCCCATTACGTAGGGATCGAGGATGCCGTTGTCCAGGAACTTCTTCTTAACGGGTGCGAAGAAGTCATTGATCTCCTTAAGGACAGCGGAGTTGAGGTCTGTCTCGTAGCCGAGCTGCTCGAGGGCGTACTTCATTGTCTCGGTGGAGGGCTGAGCCGTACCGCCGGAGAAGTTGGAGATGGCGGTATCGATACCGTCAACGCCTGCCTCAACTGCCTTGAGGTATGTGAGGGGGCCGAGGCCCGTTGTTGCGTGTGTGTGGAGGAATACGGGGATCTTGACCGATGCCTTCAGAGCCTTGATGAGATCATAGGCTTCCTGGGGACCGCAGATACCTGCCATATCCTTGATGCAGATGGAATTGACGCCCATCTTCTCGAGCTCCTTGCCCATCTCGGCGTACTTCTCGATCGTATGGACGGGGCTGTTGGTGTAGCAGATACAGCCCTGAGCGTGCTTGCCGCACTTAAGTGTCTCGTCAACGGCAACTTCGATGTTACGGAAATCGTTGAGAGCGTCGAAGATCCTGAAGATATCCATGCCGTTCTCAGCGGCCTTCCTTACGAACAGTCTTACGACGTCGTCGGGGTAGTGCTTGTATCCGAGGATGTTCTGACCGCGCAGGAGCATCTGCAGCGGAGTCTTCTTGACCTTTGCCTTGATGAGGCGAAGTCTCTCCCAAGGATCCTCGTCCAGATATCTGAGGCATGAATCGAATGTCGCGCCGCCCCAGCACTCGAGCGAGTAGTAACCGGCCTCGTCGAACTTCTCGAGGATACCTTCAAAGTCCGAATAAGGCATACGTGTGGCAATCAGCGATTGGTTGGCATCGCGGATGACCGTCTCTGTGAATTTTACTTTCATATAGAGCCACTCCTTTTATTTATTGCCGTTATTAAGCCATATAAAAACACAATTTACATTATAAGAGAACAAGCCCCGTGAAGTGAATGTCAAAAGCGACAATTTGCTTAGCGAAAATTGGCTTTTTTGACGACTTTACGAGGGCTTGTTTTTGTTTTCGATCAGGGAAAATGCTCACTCGGTAAGGAGTCTGAGTTCCTCGGCGAGCTCTTTTGCCGTGATAGTCTCGAGGTCGGCTGACACATCGTCCTCCTCAAAATAGATCATCATGGGGAAGGCGCTGTCCTTGACGCGGATGATGAAGCAGTCCTTCTCGTTGCGCTTGCCGTTCCCGGCCGTATAGTCCTTGAGACAGGAGATATGAAGGTTGAGAGCTTCCCTCAGATCCTCGGAATCCTCTTTGTCCTTAAGACTGTCGAGAAGTCCGAAGCAGATCTTCTTTGCCTCGTCGACCTTGACCTTCGCCATAGACGGCTCAAGCTCGGGTTCTCTGAAGAAAAAATCGATGACGGGCCTGATCGAGCGTCCGCCGGCGTCAACCGCATAAGCCTGACGGATCACATAAAGCTCCTCATTTTCCTTAACGAAGCCGCCTTCAAGTTCTTCGTTAAGCTGGAGCAGCAGCTCGGCATATTCTTCTTTTAATGCATCGTTGATCATCTTCCACCTCCGGGGCAAATCTGTTTATGAAGCGATTATAGATTAAGACAGTCACTTGTCAAATCTGTCATTTAATTAATGATAAAGAATGATCATTCTCAGATTTGATTTTACGGTTTACAACCCCCGGTTCAGGTGTTATACTTAGTTGCTCGCAGGGTAACTGCGCCCTTTTTGGTGTGCTTTTTATCCGGAGTAATAATTATGAAAGGAGATGTATTGATGCCTACGTTCAATCAATTAGTCAAGTCCGGCAGACAGTCCAAGACTTATAAGTCTAATTCCCCGGCACTGCAGTTTGGTCTGAATACCATTCAGAAGAGAGAGACAGATCTGTCTTCCCCTCAAAAGCGTGGTGTTTGCACAGTCGTTAAGACAACGACTCCTAAGAAGCCTAACTCTGCTCTGCGTAAGGTTGCCCGTGTACGTTTAACAAACGGATACGAAGTAACAGCTTACATCCCGGGTATCGGACACAATCTGCAGGAGCACTCCGTAGTCCTCATCAGAGGCGGACGTGTTAAGGACCTCCCTGGTGTACGTTATCACATCATCAGAGGTACGCTTGATACAGCCGGTGTTGCCAACCGCATGCAGGGCCGTTCCAAGTACGGTGCCAAGAAGCCTAAGGCAGCTAAGGTAAAGAAGTAATCCTGCTTTTTAACGGGATTGGACAATTAAGTGATCAGTACATTGTTCATAGATTCTATCTGGGAACATGCTACTAGAAGCACGACACGGTCCATAAGACAAAACTGAAACGTGAGTACCTTTGGTTTCAGAAATACTGAATATCATGTAAGGAGGGAAGTAAAGTGCCAAGAAAGGGCAATATCCCAGTAAGAAAAGTACTCCCCGATCCTGTCTACAATGATGAGAGAGTTACAAAGCTCATTAACAACATCATGCTGGACGGTAAGAAGGGTGTAGCACAGAAGATCTGCTACGACGCTTTCGATATTATCAAAGAGCGTACGGGCGAAGAGCCTATCGAAGTTTTCAATAAGGCTCTTGACAATGTAATGCCTGTTCTTGAGTGTAAGGCAAGACGTGTCGGCGGTGCCAACTATCAGGTTCCGATCGAAGTCAGACCTGCAAGACGCCAGACTCTCGGTCTGCGCTGGATCGTTAACTACGCCAGAGCAAGATCCGAGCGTACCATGAAGGAGCGTTTGGCCAACGAGCTGATCGACGCCATGAACGGTACAGGCGGTGCATTCAAGAAGAAGGAAGACATGCACAAGATGGCAGATGCTAACAGAGCATTTGCACACTACAGATGGTAAGCATTAAAGGAGAGCATTGACACGATGAATAGAGAGTACCCACTCGAGAAAACGAGAAATATCGGTATCATGGCTCACATCGATGCGGGAAAG
>OMQY01000217.1 GCA_900313405.1 uncultured Eubacteriales bacterium | reverse complement strand
GCACGTGATACCTCGACGCCGCAGCTGCAGAGCGATACCGAGTAGTGCGGAAGTGTTATGCCGACAAGACCGTATGCATAGCAAACAAGACCGGAACAGTCGACCGCAGAGGAAGAACATGCATTATATACATAAGGCTTACCGAGCATCGATTCACAGATGCTGACGATACTCTCGCGATTCTGACCTGTGATAGTGGGAAGTGATGACACGTCGCCGGTCGTTCCGACGTAGGTGCCGCCACCGCCGCCACCGCCGCCACCGCCGCCGCCACCGCCGTTGTTGGTAACGGGCCTCGGTGTGGGCGTCGGAGTAGGGGTCGGAGGAGGAGTCTCGGTCGTATAAGACTTATAGACATATCCTGTCAGACCACTGTCCGTTGTTACGTGATACCACTTGTCCGCCGTCTCATCGGCGACCAGGTGCTGCTCATCATATAAAGTAGCTACGACCTCGCTCTGGGTTGAAGGCTCGGCTCTTAGTGTCAGGCTTCCCGTATCGACCCAGACGTTCCTGTAGATCGCAGTCCATACCATCTCGACAGACAGAGTGCTCGTGAGGACATAACCCTCGAGTCCCTCATCCGTCCTGATCTTCGACCATGTATCACCGATACCGATACGCGTTACTTCCTCACCGTAATCGAGTGTCGATACAGTGATGGAGTCCATAACAGGAGTCTGCTTCAAGATGGAGCTTCCCGCCTTGATATAGTACGTTGACTCGTCCGGAGCGAAATACTGCGGATCAAGAAGCTCGATCGGCAGATCAGCCTCATCGTAGTCCTGGAATACCGTATACGCGGGAATATCATTATAGGAAACCTTCACCTCGACCGGCTCGGGCTCATATCCGTCAATATAGGACGAGCTGACCGTCTGTCCGGCCGACACATCAATAGCCTCGAATCCTTCCAGCGGAACGATATTGACCAGCTGATCATCAGGGATCCCCTGCTCATCCGCATCGGGGAAGGTCGCGGCATATGCATCCCTGACTATCAGTCTCGCACTCTTACGCTGCGATGTACCGACAGGCAGGCAAACGATCGGTGCTGCCACCGAAATACACGTTATTATGGCAACTATGTACCTGTTTGTTTTCTTTGCTTTACTCATAATTATACCTATTGCAATTATAGCATCCGTCCGTCAACTCTTTATGTCATTCGCTTTACAGTTAGGATTCTATAATGTCGCCGCCTGCTTTTTGTGGCAATCGGTCGGTAATTATGAGGCGCGTACAGGGCAAAGCGGGAGTTCGCGTCTTCCGCAGAATACACGGACAGTCCTTATCGCCGCGCCGGTCCGGGTAACGATTCCGGTTACGATTCTCGAAAAACGTTACCGCTTTCGTTACCCGAGGGATCTCGACATCAATCCAAGTCGTTTGATGTCACAAATGTTGTCGCGGCAGCCCAACCTGGGTTTACATAAGACAATCCCCCCCCGCGCCGCGCGCAACAAAAGAGCGCCGCACGCGCAGTGCGACGCTCCCGGATATTTAATGATCAACTCGCTTACTTGGCTACGACGTTGCAGATCCTGCCCTTGACGTAGATGAACTTGACGATGGAACGGCCCTTGAGCGCGTCTTCGAGGCGGGAGTCGCCGCGGACGGCAGCCTCGACTGTTGCCTGGTCGGCATCGGCGGCCACGTTGATCTTGAAGGCGACCTTGCCGTTGAGCTGGACGGGGATCTCCACTGTGGAGAGCACGAGGGCGGACTCGTCGAACTCGGGCCAAGGCTGATTGAAGACGGAGTATTCATTGCCGAGCTTCTCCCAGTTCTCTTCTGCGAAGTGAGGGGCGAAGGGGGAGAGGAGCAGGAGGAGCTTTTCGACGACGTAGCGCAGGAAACCTGCATTGACGTTGCCGGACTGCTGATACTTGCCGATGGCGTTCAGGAGCTCCATCATACGGGCGATGGAAGTATTGAACTGGAAGCGGTCGATGTCGGTCGTCGCACTCTTGATCGTGTAGTTCAGAGAGTAGTTCAGATCGGCCTCGGCATCTCCTGCCTTACTGTCGGATGCGGCGCCCGATGCTGCGACGTCCTCGACGAGGCGCTCGACGCGGCGGATGAACTTGACGATAGCCTGAAGGCCCTTGTCATCCCAGGGACCACCCTCGGTGTATGCGAAGCCGAAGGCAAGATATGTTCTGAAGACGTCGGAGCCGTACTTGCTTACATATTCGTCGGGTGCTACGGTGTTGCCCTTACTCTTGCTCATCCTGTTGCCGTCGGGACCGAGGATGATGCCCTGGTGTACGAGGCTCGTGAAGGGCTCGTCGAAGTCCAGGAGACCCATGTCGCGCATGGCCTTGCAGATGAACCTGGAATACAGGAGGTGCATCGCGGCGTGCTCGGGTCCGCCGACATACTTGTCGACAGGGCACATCTTGTTGATGAGATCCTTGTCGAAGATCTTTTCGGAATTCTTGTTGTCGGGATATCTCAGCTCATACCAGGAAGAGTCGACGAAAGTATCCATCGTGTCGGGATCGCGCTTCGCCTGACCGCCGCACTTGGGGCAGGTGCAGTTGATGAAGGAATCGCACTTGGCAAGCGGGCTCTCACCGTCAGGCGTGAATTCAACGTCGTAAGGGAGGAGGACCGGGAGATCCTTCTCGGGAACGGGTACGACGCCGCACTTCTCGCAGTGGATCATCGGGATGGGTGTGCCCCAGTAACGCTGTCTGGAGATGAGCCAGTCGCGGAGTCTGTAGTTGACCTTCTTCTCACCCATGCCGATGGAGTTCAGCTTGGCGACGATGGCATCGATGGCTTCGTGCATCTCGAGCCCGTCGAACTCGCCGGAGTTGGTGAGATAACCCTTTTTCTCACAGTAGGGCAGCTCGTCCTCGACACCCTTCTCGGACTGAACGACACGGATGATGTCGAGGCCGTATTTCTTGGCGAACTCGAAGTCACGGGCATCGTGAGAGGGAACTGCCATTACGACACCGGTGCCGTATGCTGCGATTACATAGTCGGCTGCCCAGATCGGAACCTTGCGGCCGTTTAAGGGGTGAATGGCGTAGGCGCCTGTAAATACACCGGTCTTCTCGCGTGTTGTGGACATGCGGTCGATGTCGGTGACCTTGGATGTCTTGAGCTTATAGTCTTCGACTGCGGCTCTGCATTCGTCTGTCGTGAGCTTGTCGCAGATGTCCGACTCGGGTGCGACTACGACATAAGTTACGCCCATGAAAGTATCGGCTCTCGTGGTGAAGACTTCGAGCTTAACGGGCTCGCCGTTCTCGTCCATGAGCTGCTTGCCGTCTTTCTCGACGTAGAGTGCAACCTGTGAGCCTTCGGATCTGCCGATCCAGTTGGTCTGGATCTTCTTTGTCTTCTCGGGCCAGTCGAGGTCGGGGAGGCAGTCTAAGAGTTCCTGAGCGTAATCAGTGATCTTGAAGAACCACTGCGTCATGTGCTTGTGGATGACTTCGGATCCGCATCTCTCGCACTCACCGTCGATTACCTGCTCGTTGGCAAGGACTGTCTGGCACTTGGGGCACCAGTTGACGGGTGCGTTCTTACGGTATGCGAGACCTTTCTCATAGAGCTTGATGAAGAGCCACTGATTCCACTTGTAATAATCGGGCATGCAGGTCGCGAGCTCGTAATCCCAGTCGAAAGTAGCGCCCATCTCCTTGAGCTGCTTTTCCATCGTGGCGATATTCTTGAGGGTCGAATCCTGGGGATGGATACCTGTCTTGATAGCGTAGTTCTCGGCAGGCAGTCCGAATGCGTCGAATCCCATCGGATGGAAGACGTTATATCCCTGCATTCTCTTCATTCTTGACCATGAGTCGGTCAGCGAATAGTTGTACCAGTGACCGAGGTGAAGGTTGGCACCGGAAGGATAGGAGAACATCTCCAGGCAGTAAAGCTTCTTGCCTTCTTTATTCGGATCGAACTTGTAAAGTCCGCTCTCTTCCCATTTCTTTTGCCATTTACGGTCTGTTTCAACTGAATAAGACATAGTATTCACCTCTTAATAAATATAAACTCGACTATTTTATCACTTATTTTAATTATTGAAAACCTTCCGTCCGCGCTTCCCATCCTCGAAAAACCGCGCCGACCGGCGCGGCTTCATGGTATAATAAGACATCAATTTCTCACGGGAGGACATTTGCCATATGGAATATCGCATAGAACACGACTCGCTCGGCGAGATGAAGGTGCCCGCAGATAAGTACTGGGCTGCTCAGACAGAGAGGAGCCACGAGAATTTCCCGATCGGAGTAGGTATCGAGACGATGCCCGGCGAGATCATAAATGCTTTCGGTATATTGAAGAAGGCAGCAGCCATCGCCAACAACGGACTGAAGCCCGAGAAGATGACAGACGAGAAGCTTGCCGCTATCTCTCAGGCATGTGATGAGGTCATATCCGGATCTCTCAACGATCACTTCCCGCTCGTAGTTTGGCAGACGGGTTCCGGTACTCAGTCCAACATGAATACCAACGAGGTCATCGCCAATCGTGCAAACGAGATCGCAGGCAAGAAGCTCTGCCATCCGAATGACGATATCAATATGAGCCAGTCCTCCAATGACACATTCCCGACGGCTATGCACATCTCCGCCGTTATCGCTCTCGAGGATAAGCTCATCCCCGCAGCCGAGAAGCTCATTGCTACTTTTAAGAAGCTCGAGGCTGAGAACGAAGGCATCGTAAAGAGCGGACGTACTCATCTTCAGGATGCGGTTCCGATCAGCTTCTCCCAGGAGATCTCCGGCTGGAGATCGTCTCTCGAGAGGGATGTTGAACTCGTTAAGCTCGCTGCCGAGCCCCTCAAGGAACTGGCACTCGGCGGTACCGCTGTAGGTACGGGACTTAATGCTCCGAAGGGATTTGATACGAGTGTTGCAGAGCAGATCAGCAAGCTCACCGGAAAGAACTTCATCACTGCTGCCAATAAGTTCCACGCACTCACGAGCAAGGATGAGATCGTTTTCGCTCATGGTGCCATCAAGGCTATGGCTGCCGACATGATGAAGATCGCGAACGACGTAAGGTGGCTGGCCAGCGGTCCCCGTGACGGCTTAGGCGAGATTACGATCCCCGCTAACGAGCCCGGTTCTTCCATCATGCCCGGCAAGGTAAATCCGACACAGTGCGAGGCAGTTACGATGGTTGCGGTTCAGGTCATGGGTAATGACGTTGCAGTCGGAATGGCAGCATCCCAGGGCAACTTTGAGTTGAATGTATTTATGCCTGTCGCAGCTTACAATTTCCTTCAGTCTGCAAGACTCCTGGCTGAGTCCATCGAGTCCTTCAACGACAGATGTGTTGTCGGTATCAAGGCAGACAAGGAGAAGATGCACCACTATCTGCATAACTCACTCATGCTCGTTACGGCTCTTAATCCTTACATCGGATATGAGAATGCCGCTAAGACGAGCCACCTCGCATATGAGGAGAATATCTCGCTCAAGGAAGCCTGCGTTAAGCTCGGATTCCTGACTGCCGAGAAGTTCGACGAAGTCTTCCATCCCGAAGAGATGATCAACCAGAAGTAAGATTCAGGATAAATTAAAGATAACAAAAACACCACACAGGATCATGGTCTTGTGTGGTGTTTTAATCTGACCTTTTATGATTATATGATCACAGCACCTTGGTGGTGTTCCGGTCGCGGTATTTCTTGGGAGATACGCCGCTATAAGAAGTGAATGCTTTTGTGAAAGAACTCTGTGATGCGTAACCGAGCGACAGCGCTACGTCGAGTATGCTGTAATCGGTGTGACAGAGCATATACTGAGCTGATTTGATCTTGGCTTCAGCAATGAACTCGCCGATCTTCTTGCCGGTCTCCTTCATGAAGAGTCTGGAGAGATACTCGGGATTCAATTCTTCTCGCTCGGCAAGCTCGGTAAGCGTTATCGGTTTATCGAGATTATCGTAGAT
>OMQY01000213.1 GCA_900313405.1 uncultured Eubacteriales bacterium | reverse complement strand
GCTCGGTCTTATCCCGACAGCGCCTGAGATATCTCTCATTGATACTGCCGCATAGCCCTTCTTCGAAAACATCTCGAGGGCTGTTTCCATGATCAGATCCCTGGTTCCGTCAGATCCCATAGGTTTTCTCCTTATCTACCGAACATTCGTTAGGTAGAATATAGCACAGTATTTTGTTGGATTCAAATAGGAAGAGTGATGGATCGGAAATACTAATAATGAAGGGTTCAGGGATATATACGGAATTTGCTACTCTAATTGCTACTACACATTAAGTATGTACGGTCAGTTCTTCCGGCAATCTGAAAGATATAAACAAAAACCGCGGCGGAACATCTTTCAGGATGATACCGTCGCGGTCTTTATCTCTGTTGTATTCCATTCATATCGCTGATCTGACTGAAATGGAGAGTGCTGATGTTTATGTCCTGTACACCTAAAAATCGAGCTGCAGGTGAGCAAGGAGAGAACCGTCTGCTCCGTAGATCATAAGATCGATGGAATTGCCTTCAGTGGTGTATTCATCAGGGAGATCGATAGCGAAATCAAACTGACCGTATCCTTCGGTCTCGAGGCTTCCGCTTTCAAAAGGCTCTCCGTTGACAGTCATGTCATATGTGAAAACAACACCGGGATCATAAGATTCTCTTGTCCAGAATTCTAAGGTGAGATCATTATAATCGGCTTCGTTATATCGCTCGATAAATGCCAGATAATAATCCGGTCCGCACTCCAGTTCGGTAACAGGGCCGTTGCCGAGATAGAGCGATTCGTTCAGTGAATCATACTGCTCCTGAGTTATATGACCCCATCCAAGGAGATTATCCAGAGAATACCTGATAATGGCATCGTAATTAATCGGGAGTTCCGTATAAGGATCCGGCATGAATCCGTCTTCGGGAGAAATTATGAAATTTCCTTCGTCATCTACCGTTACAACAAGTGTGGCTTCGTAATCTACAAGGGCCGCATTATAAAAACCTAATCCCGTAAAAAAGAATAATCCGTTGATATATCCGTCGGGATCAGCATCCGCATACTGCCATTCTATGTAGTTTTCATAGATATCTGCCGCGGTATAGACCCTGTTCATCTGAGTATCAACGGACTCGATCCCTTCGGGAGCTGTTCCGATAAGCTGTATCGTTACTGATTCATTTGTCGATTCCACCACGGTTGCTTCGCATTCGACTCTGGAGAAATAGTTGGAAAGCATATAACCGATCTGACTTGTATCGCCCACGATCATATCATTCCACTCAAGGTATGTGCTCCAATCGGGGCTGTCAGGATCTGTCATGGCTATCGCATACGGAGCACTGTCTTCATAACGAAGATCATTAAGGTACAGATCTACGGCATCCATTGCCTCTTCTTCAGTCAGTCTTACGAACTCGACTGCGTCTACTATACCGACAAGAGTATTGCAGTAATTCTCGGTGGAAGCTCCTTCGATGAGCCAGTCGTCATCCGTAAGCGAAAGGTTGAATTCTACGGTTTCTTCAGAGGTTGCCTCGATCGTACCTATCACATTGAAGAAATCATCATATTTATATCCCGCATCGGAGATCTCGCTGAGATCGGGCATCGTGACAGTCACTGTTGCTGTCGCGTGATCTTCCCCGGCATCTACATTATCGACGGTATATTCTGTCAAAGGCAGTAGGGTGAGGAGCATTGAATTCTGCCTTTCGGGCAGCTCGGCTGTCAGGAAGTAGTCTTCTTCATCGACTACGAGCTTGGATGCGCCGTCAAAATCCTTCCCGTGAACGGAATCAAGATAGTTCGAGACAACATCAGTTACATCCTCTGTGACCTCTTCCATATCGATATCTTCGGTGTTTTCCTTAACGTCCTTGTCTTCTTCTTTGCTGCACCCGCTTAACGAGAGCATGAGGAGACAGGCCGCAGTAACAGTACTTATTACCTTCCTTGTCTTCATCTGATAGGGCTCCTTTATAAATAATCGATTTATTATATAATATTGACTTTCTCATTACTATGAGATCAAAAACAGCGCCAGACCAAAGATTTCAAGCAGATAGTTTTGGATTCGCAGTACTCAAAAATAAAACATATCCTGAACTCTTGCTATCGATCATTATTACCGACTTTCGTCATTTTTGAAGGCGTGTTTTGATACTCGGTATTATATGGAGGCGTGCGAAAGGGGATTTGCGTTACACGTTCATATAACAGAACTGCTTACAAATATTATAATGAATTTATGTGGGGAAGCGTT
>OMQY01000215.1 GCA_900313405.1 uncultured Eubacteriales bacterium | reverse complement strand
TCGTTATCGGCGAGGGCATCAAGGCACAGGATCCTGTTGCCGCCATGCAGGAGTCGTACGATAACGGCGTAACGGATGAGTTCGTTCTTCCTACGGTTATCGTTAACGAAGACGGTACACCCGTATCACTCGTCAAGCCTGATGATTCCGTCATCTTCTTCAATTTCCGTCCTGACCGTGCGAGAGAGATAACAAAGGCTTTCTGCTTCTCCGATGAGGATATCGCTTCTCAGAGCGGCGATGCAGCCGATCCCAAGTGCATCAAGTTCCTTAAGCGCCATAACGGCTTCATGCCTCTTACATATGTCTGCTTCAAGGATTATGACGAGACGATCCCCAACAAGTTCGTTGCGTTCAAGAAGGAAGAGATCACCAATACTCTCGGTGAGTATCTTGCAGCAAACGGCCTGAGACAGCTCCGTATCGCCGAGACAGAGAAGTATGCTCACGTTACGTTCTTCTTCAACGGCGGTATCGAGGAGCCCAACAAGGGAGAGGACAGAACACTTGTAAATTCTCCTAAGGTTGCAACATACGATCTCCAGCCTGAGATGAGCGCCCCCGAAGTGTCCGAGAAGCTCGACGCCGCGATCACATCCGGCGATTATGACGTTATCATCATCAACTTCGCTAACCCTGATATGGTAGGTCACACAGGTGTTCTCGAGGCTGCAGTAGCTGCTGTTGAGCGTATCGACCAGTGTGTCGGCGCTGCTGTTGATGCCGTTAAGCAGATGGACGGTGTACTCTTCATCTGTGCCGATCACGGTAATGCGGAGCAGATGCTCAACTATGAGACAGGCGAGCCTCACACGGCTCATACGACAAATCCCGTTCCGTTCATCCTCTATAACTACGATCCTTCGTATACTCTGAGAGAAGGCGGAAGGCTGTGCGATATCGCACCGACACTGCTCCAGATCATGGAGCTCCCTCAGCCTAAGGAGATGACGGGAGAATCACTTCTTATCAAGAGATAAGATTTTACAACTCTGACACAACTTTGGTGCAAGCCGCTGACAACAGTCGTATATCTTAGTATCAGAAAGGTACGATAAACGACAAGTCAAGCGGCTTGTATCATATGTGCAAGGGGGATCATATGAAATACTCCATCAGAGTAATAGCGATAATAACGATCATGGCAACAATGCTCCTGGCAGCCTTAGGCGGCTGTTCATCAGGTAAGGCGGACGATAATGACCATTCCGACATCACGTCGATCACGATCGCTCCTGAAGAGGAGGCCGCGGACGAAGAAGCTCAGAACATAACAATACCGTCAGAGAATACAGTCTCTACAGCTGACGGATGTCATATCTGCAGTGTCTCCTTCAGTGAGAACAATATAATCTACAAAGTGTGACGTTAAGTCTTCAACCCTTTGGCGAGTAAAGCTCCGGATCGTTAAGGATAGCCATTATCTCATCTGTCAGGTATGCCGGACGGTATATCGTATTGCCGTCAAGTCCGAAGATCTTCTTATCTGAAGTGTCACCCGGCGTGACACTTACGAGTTCCGTCTCATATTCGTATGCATGTGCATCTATAACGTCTATCTGATGCAGGATATCCGCTTCCAGAGTGGCGGGATATGTAATGGCACCGTATTCTCCGAGACCGTGATGGGAAGCGATCAGATGCAGGAGCACCTTTATCCTCTCTTCATTATAATTACCGTCTCTGCTCTCATCTTCGATCATACGCATTCCGATATATGCGTGCCCCAATAGACGGCCGGCAGGAGTATAGTCGGCAACACCGAGTTCAGAACTCAGTTCGATCAGTTTGCCTATGTCATGCAGCGCCGCACCGCACACGAGCATCTCGCGGTCAGCGATCCGGTATACGCGGGAGAGCATATATGCGGAAGTGCACATCCTGAAACTGTGATAGACGAGCCCTCCGTATATCGCATGATGGATGCTCTTGGCGGCTGCCCATGTCGAATAGTCATTCCTGTATCTCTCGAGAAGCCTGACCGTAAGTTCGGATATGGTCTGTTCACCTTCTGATTCATATGCGAACCTGGGGTCGGGTGAACTCTTGACCATCTTGATGATGTTATCGAAAAGCGTATTCACGTCATAAGGTATCTTAATAATGAAGTCCTCGATCTTAAGCGACCTGTCGATGCATGCCGACACTTCATTGACCGTGTAATCCGTGGCTCCGTTATAATCCTTCGGATAGAGGCTGACATCGACAAGCGAATTGACCTTATGAAGAAATGTTTCCCTGACCGTATCCCACATCTTCGCCGTGATCCGCGCTTCTCCGTCGGACAGTTCAAGCTCGAGATAACTCTTGCCTGTCTTGGTCGTCTTCTGTACGATTCCGGTCAGCAGTACCGTAGCCTTGTAAGTGTTGCCGATCTTCATATCGGCGAAAAGGATCTTGCTCATATTTCCGTCTCCTGATCTTTTGGACTGATTATACGACATCGAGGTCGAGATAAATAGGACAGTGATCAGATCCCATCACATCGCTCATCATATTTGATTCACGAACCCGTTCATTAAGTCCGGAAGTCGTGAAGAAATAATCGATCCTCCAGCCTACGTTACGTTCCCTGGCGCGGGTCTTGTACGACCACCACGAATAACACTCGGGCTTGTCGGGGTAGAGCATACGGAAAGTGTCGGTAAGACCTGCTTCCGCGAACTTATCCATGTATGCCCGCTCTTCGGGGAGGAATCCGGATACGGTGGAATTCGACTTCGGGTTAGACAGATCGATCTCCTTGTGAGCCGTGTTGACGTCTCCGCAACAGATGACCTCGCGGCCTTCGGCCTGAAGCTTTTTGACCCGATCAAGGAAACAGTCGTAGAACCTTAACTTGAACTTGACGTAATCGTCGCCTCTGCCGCCGTTCGGGAAATAGATATTGAACAGGACAAAGTCACCGTAGTCACAGACGATGGTACGTCCCTCGTGATCGAATTCGTCCGTTCCCAGCCCGAAGCTGACACTTACCGGTTCTCTTCTTGTGTACACGGCGGTTCCTGAATAGCCCTTCTTCTCGGCTGAATGGAAATAACTCTTGTAGCCCGGAAGATCCGTTATCCCGGGACCTAACTGATCCGGCTGCGCCTTTGTCTCCTGAATACATACTATATCGGCATCCATCTTCGCGATTTCATCTGCAAAGCCCTTGCCTGCGATGGCTCTGATACCGTTGACGTTCCAGCTGACTATTCTCATGTTCCACCTCTTGCCATATAATAACTACAGAAATTTTACTATAAAATCCGCCGCAGGGGGACTCAAGATGAATATACTCGCAGTATGTTTGGGAGGTACGATCGCATCACGCACGGGAAGTGACGGGGTTATGTCGCTCGGAGAGTTTAAGTTTAACAGGAGCTTTTTCGAGAAGATAATGAGAGGGCCGGAATACCGCGTAATAACGCCCGCATACTATTCATCCGAGAATGCCACGCTTAATGATTACCGTACGGCACTCAAGGGGATATATGATGAAGTCGCTTCCGAGCGTCCCGATGCCATACTGATCCTGCACGGTACGGATTCGATGGCTTACTTTGCCCAGCTTGCCGTAAGGACTCTGTCGATCCTTAAGATCCCGGTAGTGATCGTCGGGAGCAAGTTGCCGCAGGATGCCGCCGGATCCGATGCCCAGTCCAATCTTAAGATGGCACTCGGCATCCTTGATGCGGCGGTCGAGGGGAAGACCCGGAACAAGACTTTCGGAGTTGTCTATAATGATTCATTTACCGGGATGGCGTCGTTCGTTCCCGCACAGCAGATCACGTCCGCCGATATCAAGGGAGACTACAAGCGTTATGATAACGAGTCGATCGATTATTCGGCTGCGGCCTTTGCAAAGCCTGCAGTGGATTTTCTGAGTCGCGAGACCTCGCCGGAAGACAACATACTGGTCATTCCCGCAGCCCCCTCGTTCCCGCTCGATGCAATAGGCGACAAGGGATACGGGTCGGTCCTCATCAATTGCTATCATTCCGGTACGGCTGACAGTGTAACGTTGCCCGTATTCGTGTCGCGCGCGGTCTCGTGCGGTCACAAGGTGTTCATGGCGCCGATCCCCAAGGCCCGCAAGATCGGGAAGAAGGATGCTCTGTATGAGAGTTCGACGGTGCTTTTGGATGCGGGAGTTACGGCGCTCGCCGACATGCCTTTTGAAGGGGCGTGGGCAGAAGTCGCGATCAAGGGTTAAAGGTTCCCTGCGCGGCTTCTCAGTCGACCTCGACCTCCCAGTGCTCCTCGTGAGCGGCGCGGATACAGAGTGCTATCTGATCCTTTGTGCCTTTGTGTGTATTGAGGTTCTCCGGCAGCGCATCCAAAGCAAAATACGCCATCTCAGTCGTCTCATCATTGGCGGCAAATTCGCCTTCGATGCGTCTGCACAGCACAAAGTGTTTCATGCAGCTGAAGAATGACTTCGGGTTATTACGCTTACGATGGTAATGCACCGCAACAAGTCTCCACGGTTCTACCGTAAGTCCCGTCTCTTCCCGTGCTTCCTTTACGGTGTTGGACATAATGGTCTGATCGTAGTCGCACCATCCGCCGGGGAGAGCCCATTTGCCGTCATGGTCATGAACGAGCAATACTTCGTCCTTGTCGTTGAGTATTACGGCCCGCGTCTCTGTCTTCGGGGTCTGATACCCGTCATTCTCCTCGAAAAGCTCCTCCACCTTCTGAAGTTCGAGCCCCTCAGTGCTCATTGTCAGAAGTTCGGCAGCGAGGCGCCTTACATTCTCGAACCGGTCCTTTGTGAAATGATTATCGGTATATAATATCCCGCCGGAGGCTATTGCCTGCAACTCGTGAGAGATCTCTATAAGCCTGTCATCTGTACTCATAAACTGCTCCGAACATTTTTGTTTTATGTTATCACATCAGTATGAATATGGAGCACAGATCGTCGTTTATCGCAGTGATTCTTTAGCGTGCTACATTAACTGAGGCAAATGTGCAAAAAGAGTAAAATTTTTTACCATCTTTTTTAGAATTATTCCAAATTAGTATTGTAAAACGATTTTCATTTTGGTATATTATCTGTACCGCAAAGGATAACTAATTTAGAAAGGAAATAAATGCTATGAAAGATTTTGAGCAGTGGGGCTCATTCCAGGGCCGTCTTTGGAAGGAAGAAGTCAATGTACGTGACTTCATCCAGAAGAACTACACTGAGTACGAAGGAGATGAGTCGTTCCTCGAGGGCACCACAGAAGCAACTGATAAGCTGTGGGGCAGAC
>OMQY01000216.1 GCA_900313405.1 uncultured Eubacteriales bacterium | reverse complement strand
TTCACCGTCATAATGAGTGCCGGCGGAGTCATGGCCGTTCGAGGCGTCAATAAGGGCACTGACGGTAGTCTTCGCGCCGCTGATGAGAAAAAGATCGAGCTTAAGCCCTCGCATCTCATCACAGTAGTGATCATGATCCTTCTCGTCCTCTATTGGGGCGGCGTAAGCGAATTCGGTTGTTGCTCCGCGGATCACCGCGTAAGATATGCGATCCTGAACGATCTTGTCCATTACAAATGGCCGGTCGTCTATGACTTCTCGACTCAGCAGAATCCCGCCGTGGCCGAGCGTCTTGGCGACGGTCAGGCGGCCTTTGCCTATTACTTTGTATTCTGGACTGTGCCTGCTGTCATCGGTAAGTTCTTCGGGCTCATGGCTGCGCGTGTGGCGCTTTTTATCTGGTCCGGCATCGGGCTGTTCCTTGTGTGGGTCGGAGCGTCGCTTTTATTCAGGCGTGCCTCAAGAGCGTTGTTCGTGTTCCTGATATTTTTCGCCGGGATAGATGTCATTCCTTATTACATCAACCGCATCACGGATACGACCACGACATGGGAGGGCTGGAATCTGCATCTCTATGTTCACGGGAATTTCTTCCAGATAATGAACGTCTTCAACCAGAGCATCCCCGGATGGCTGATCACTATACTCCTGTTGCTGTGTATTAACGGTCGTTCTGTCGGCTTCCTGGGCGGGCTGATGTTCTGCTATTCCCCGTGGGCTACGATCGGCATCCTTCCTATGTGCGTTTGTAAGCTCATTACGACAAGCCGCAGTGCTGCTTCGTCTTCTGACTCGATGCCGCGCAAGGCAGTGCTTCGCAACATAATTACTCTCGAAAATATCGCTCCACCCATGATCTGTCTTGTCTGCTTCGGCCTGCTTTACACTTCCAACCCCAGTGCCACCGGCGCCGACGGATTCATCTGGACTTTCTATTCATCACCTTTGACTCTTATCAAAGAATACATCTGGTACGTTATCTTCGAGTTCGGGATCTGGTTCCTGCTCATCTACCGCCGCCATAAGTCCGACCCGATGTTTTGGACCGCCCTGGCGACCCTCATGATCCTGCCGATCTACAAGATAAGCATCGCCAACGACTTTCTCATGCGCGGAAGCCTCGCGCCGCTCTTCCTTATTGCCCTCTATTCGGTGATGTTCGTCACTGACAACTTCGATATCTGCCGTTCATCCGACGTCGACCGCCGCCGTGCCGTAGCCGCGCGCCTGGTGCTCGCCGTCATGATCCTGGCCGCCTACACGCCGGCCAATCAGATGCTGTACTCGGCTCTGACGTCCTATCAGATGCATTTCACTGACGAGCCCTATGAGTACGAGCAGGACTATATAGGTTCCTTCGGCAACATAATCCGCGAAGATCAGGTCACCATGGTCGAGACCCAGTTCTACGTCTACGACTACGAGGACGCGGCGTTCTTTAAGTATCTGGCAAAGTGAGGACGCTCGTATCTTCCGCGGAAGATGCGAGCGTCTGCGGGACAATAGAAAAGAGGACTGTTTACAAAACGGTCCTCCTTTTCGCTGATCGATATGATTCAGTCTTCCGGACTGTTGCTGTCTTCTTCGGCCTTGATGTAGATGGGACGGTGCTTGGTCTCGATGAAGGTCCTGCCGATGTATTCGCCGAGCAGGCCGAGAGCCATCAGGATGAGACCGCCGATGAAGAGGATGAAACAGAGCAACGACGGGTAACCGGGAACTTCGTTATAGATCTTGAGTATGACTGCGCGGATGAAGTAGTAGATGAGATATCCGAATGCCAGAAGCGCGAAAAACAGGCCGCTGTAGGTCGCAAGTCTCAGAGGCGCCGTTGTAAAGGCGACGATGCCGTCGACGGCGTATTTGAAGAGCTTCCAGAAGGACCACTTGGTCTCGCCGGCGACACGCTCGACGTTCTCGTGCTCGATCCAGCGCGTCCTGAATCCGACCCAGGCGAAGATACCTTTGGAGAAGCGCTGGCGCTCGCTGACGGAGATGATCGCGTCGACTACGCAGCGCTTCATGAGGCGGAAGTCGCGGGCGCCGTCGGCGATCTCGACTTCTGTCATGCGGTTGATGAGTCTGTAGAAACGGCGGGCAAAGAAACTCCTGATCTTGGGCTCGCCCTTGCGTGTTACACGGCGGGCGGCGACGATGTCTGCTTCGTCAGAGTCGAGGATCCTGACCATCTCGGGGATGAGGGCAGGGGGATCCTGCATATCTGCGTCCATTATGGCGACGTAGTCTCCGCGCGCTTTCTCAAGACCGGCATACATGGCGGCTTCTTTGCCGAAGTTACGGGAGAAGAGAACATAGCGAACGTCTTTGTCCTGGGCAGCGAGGTCCTTGATGACACGGGAGGTTCCGTCCTTGCTGCCGTCGTTGATAAAGATGAATTCGAAGTCGCGGTCGCTCATTTGTGCCCGGACATCGGATATGGCCTTGTAGAGATAAGGCAGTGCTTCTTCTTCGTTGTAACACGGGACTATCAGGCTGATTAACATTGGCGTTCCTCCGTCGATTCCGACTGTTTAAAACATCAGTTCCTTTGTATTATAATCTAAAAGTACGCTGAGCACACATGCGTATTCACAAATAATCCGAATTATGAGGATATGGAGATAAATCATGAAAGAGAAATCGTCACTTCGCGGACCTTCTGCCCCGACCCTCAGGGTCAAGCGCGAGCTCTACTGGAAACAACCGCTTATTGCTGCGCTGATCACCATCGTCTGCTTTTATGTCATGTGTATGGTGAGCAACATATATCCTTTCGGGAAATATGTGATCATGGCGAGCGATCTTGAAGCTCAGTATACTCCGTTCCTGTTCCTTTACAGAAGACATCTGATGGATCTTGACTGGTCTCACCCGATATCGAGTTTTACTTATTCGTCTGAGCTTGGTCTGGGCAAGAACCTGATGGGGACCTTCGGTTATTATCTCGCGAGCCCGGTCAATCTGATCATTCTTCTCTTTAAGCCCTCGCAGGCGAGCCTGTTCATAATGACGCTTATCGGGATCAAGCTCTCGCTTGCATCCGCTTTTATGTGCATGTTCATCAATAAGAGGAGTTCGAAGCCGAGCCGCCTGCCGATGATGTTCGGTATCATGTATGCTTTCTCGTCCTACACGATGGTCTATATGATGAACATCATGTGGCTTGACGGATACGCTTTGCTGCCGCTCCTCCTGTATTTTATCGAGGACTATCTGGAAGACGAGCGTCATCGTTTCCATAAGATCGCGATCACCCTGGTGTTCCTTTTTATGACGAATTATTACATAGCCTATATGGCGGGCGTGTTCAGTTTCTTCTATCTGATCGTAAGGATGATCGAGACTGACAGGTTCGCCGGTGGCGTCAAGTCCGGCCTTAAGCTGATCGGAAGGTTCATCCTGACGGCCGTTCTGTCGGCACTCAGTGTGTGCGTGGTCCTGTTGCCTGTTGCAATAGATACGCTGGTCAATGCCGATCCCACGCATGCCAAGCCGTCTGAGAATTATGTTTATTTCTCGGTGGTCGATATGACTGATCGCGTGTTCCTGGGCAGCCCCGGAGACTTTGCCGAGATCATGCCGTCGAACCTGCCGTTCATCTTTATCAGCCTTGTTGTTACTTTCGCGATTGCGCTTTATTTTATAAGCGATGTCTTCAAGGGAAAGAACCGTAAGATCTATGCGGTCCTTCTTGGACTTATCTATCTGAGCCTGGCGATCAAGCCTCTCGATCTGGCATGGCAGGCCTTCGATGATCCTAACTGGTTCTGGCACAGACAGTCGTTCGTGTTCCTGCCGTTCTTCCTTGTGATCGCACTTCAGGTCCTCGAAAAGATCCGTGAGATCCCCAACCGCGACATAGCCAAGGCAACCGGCATCCTGCTGCTCCTGCTGTTCGTGGCTCAGAGCTTCGGAGAGATGAAAAAACTTGATTCGGTATTCCTTGTAAATCTGCTGCTCATCGTCTGCTATGCCGCTATCCTGATGCTCCTTAAGAAAGATAAGTGGCCGGCTCAGCTTGCCAATATGGACAGGCTCCTGCCGTTCATCATGGCACTGGTCGTCGTATTCGAGACAGCCGGTATCGCGACGGTCCTGTCAGGCGGTATCGCGGCTCTGTCAGTCTACTACGGCGAAGGTGAGCCTCACGAGAAGAGTATCCTCGCGATGGAGGATGCAGCCAACGCCGCCGAT
>OMQY01000219.1 GCA_900313405.1 uncultured Eubacteriales bacterium | reverse complement strand
ATAACATAATCGGCTTCGCGACGAGACTATATACGACATGTCTCGGAAGAGAGGCTGATCCCGGAGGACTGATGGATTGGGCAACTCAGCTTGCCAACATGAAGATCAGCGGATCTGATGCGGCTCACGGATTCTTCTTCAGTCAGGAGTTCCTGAATGCCGATATCGATGACGCCGAGTATGTTAAGAGACTCTATCGCACCTTTATGGGCCGTGAATATGATCAGGGCGGATTCGATAACTGGATGAATGCTCTGGCATCCGGACAGACAAGAGAAGATGTCTTCCGGGGCTTCGCGGGATCACAGGAGTGGGCGAATATCTGTGCCGAGTATGGTATTCTGAAGTAAGCTTATACATATTGAGAAGGCTGAGAGAGGGGGGGATTCCCCCCTTTCTTTTTCGAATGAAAAGAATATATGCATTACTGATCTATTTAATGTAGAATAATAAATAAACTGCAGTGCACGAGGGGAAAATGGCATCAAAAGTTTCTATTATAATTCCGGTCCACAATACCGAGCCCTATCTTGAACAGTGTCTTAATAGTGTGGTCAATCAGACCTACCGGGATATAGAGATCATAGTCGTGGATGATAACTCTTCTGACGGATCTCGAGAGCTGATCAATGGCTTCGCTGAGAGTGACGACAGGATAGTAGTAAGGCTTCTGGATAAGGATAGCGGTACACTTGTTGCGCGTAACGAAGGGATCCGACTGTCTTCCGGTAAGTATATTTGTTTTGTCGATTCGGATGATTATCTGGAGCCGGATGCAATAGAGTCCGTCACATCGAAAATGGATGAAGTTCAGGTCGATATCCTGCATTTTTCCGTGAAGATATGGAATATCGGCGGTGTGTCTGAGAAGCGCATAAAACAAAACCGAGCGTTTATGGCGCCTTTCCCCGGCAGATTAGAAGGACATGACATCTTCACCAAATGTTTTGTTGATCGGCGATATGGATTTAATATCTGGAATAAGCTTTTCAATGCTGAACTATGTCGATCCGTCCTGCCTGAGATCGAGGATATCTATATGCCCAAAGCACAGGATATGTATATGTATTTTGTGCTGGCACATTATGCCGGCAGTTACTACGGCTGGGAGAGTAAGGAATACTATAATTACTGTTTCGGCCGGGGATTCACGGGCTCTGAGAAAGCTGATCTTGAGCGGCTCAAGAGATTCTCGGCTCAGAAAACGACATATGATGCACTTGTACGTTTTATCTCGGGGCGAAAAGAAGCTATAACGGACTATGATCTGATCCTCGGACGTTATAAGAGACAGTGGGAAGGCGAATGTATCAAGATCCTGGATTCACTGCCGGAAGAGGACGTAAACGAGGGCGTAAAGATCATATTGTCATATTGGTCTAAGGCAGAGCTTACTGAGGGATTGGCAGGAGTATGCTGGACGAACCGCGCGAAAGCAGGCAAGCTTATACAAAAAATCGACCACACTCCGATGTCTGCAAAGAGGAACGAGGTTATTGCGCTTTACTATCACAGGCTTTCCCTTGGCGGTGCGCAGAAGGTTATGTATCTGATGGGTTGTATGCTCATCAATATGGGTTATAAGGTGGTACTGGTCACGGATGAGGAAGAGACTCCGAATGATTACCGAGTTCCGGGCGCCGACCGCGTGCTGATAAGACCGAGTGCTGTTACGAATAAAACCAACTATGCGTTAAGGGGCGCCATGTGGCAGAGTGTGATCGACGACTATGATGTTGATGTTGTCATATATAATGCATGGGAATCCGAGATGCTGATGTGGGACACCTTCCTTTTCCGATTGAATGATGTTTCCATAATCTCATATAACCACTGTGCATTCTCGAATCCGCTTACCAGAATGACCAAATCATTCTCAAATAAGACCTATGCATTGGCTGCGGTTGATGGAATGATCGTATTGTCTGAAGCTGACAGAGTCTTCTGGAGTGCGTTTAGTGATCATGTATATCATTTGCCTAATCCGATCGAGCCAAAGCTCAGGAATATATCATTGACAGGTGAGCCCCGGAAAAACCATATCCTGTGGATCGCGAGATTGTCTGACGAGAAGAGGCCTCTTGATGCAGTCAAGATCATGGCACTGGTAAAAGAGGCTGTTCCGGATGCAGTCTTATTCATAGTCGGAGATTCGCCTGACCCCAAACAGATGGAAGCGCTTAAAAGCGAAATAGCCCGAAATGATCTCGGCGACAGTGTAGTTGTGGCCGGATTTCAGACTGATCCCGATCCGTACTACCGCACGGCAAAGCTTGTCTTGAGCACTTCGCACTATGAGGGCTATCCGATGGTGCTCATCGAGGCGGAGGCCTATGGATTGCCTGTCGTAATGTACGACATTTATCATCTCGATCTGAATAAGGACGAATACGGTGTTACGGCAGTCCCTCATCGCGATCTTAAAAGAGCTGCCGGCGAGATCATCAAACTTCTGTCCGATGACAGCTTATATAAGAGGCGTTGCGAGCAGGTGCAAAAGGCGTTTGCAGAGCTGTCAGCCTATGATCTTGAGGCTGCGTGGGACGATATCCTTCACGGTAGAAGACAATGTGAATCCATTGATAAAAATACCAAAGACATGATCAGGCTGATCAGAGATCACTATGCTGACGGATATACTTCATACGACAAAAAGATGAAGAAAGCAGCAAAAGATAAAAAGGATTTGGAGAAGAACATAACTGAGCTCACTGAGATCATAGATAAACGGGAAAAAGAGCTCAACGACATAAAGACTTCCGCGACTTATCGATTTGCAAAATGCCTGAGCGCACCTTTCAGAGCTCTGAAGAAGATCATTAAGAGGAAAAGATAATGGATGACATTAAAGTATCAGTAATCGTACCTGTATATAACAGCGCTCAATATCTGAGGCAGTGTCTCGACAGCATTGTCGGCCAGTCGCTTGAGGAGATCGAGATCATTCTCGTAGACGACGGTTCTGATGACGGAAGTGTTGATATCCTGAAGGAGTATGCCGAGAAGGATGCGCGCATACGTGTAATGCATCAGGAGCATAAGTTTGCGGGTGTAGCACGTAATAGCGGCAAAGCTGTTGCAAAGGGCAAATATCTGGTTTTCTGGGATTCTGATGACTATTTCAAGGCAGACGCATTAAAGCTCATGTATGAGAAGTGTGAAGAGGATGACGCGGATATATGCATATGTGGGGGAAGGCAATTTTTCGATGAAGAGGGATTTGAGACTCCTGCGCCCAGGTATATTAGGAAGGGCGATCTTCCGGATACCGTTCCTTATAATATCCGCACGGCACCTGACCGGATCCTTACGGTAACGATCAATGTCCCCTGGAATAAGATGTTCAGAAGGAGCTTTATCGAGAAGACGAAGCTGGATTTTAAGCCATCAAGGAATTGTAATGACGTTTACTTTGTAGAGTGTGCTATGTGCTTTGCAGAGAGGATAACTTTGGTTAATAAGGGACTGGTGGTATATCGTAAGAGTAAGAGATCCGGGCTGGTCGCGAGCATTGATAAGGGCCTTCGCTCGGCTATAGACACCTGGATCGATACGGCTGATAATCTGCGCGCCAATGACAGATTTCCGGCAAGGAGCTTCGCGAACAGGGCATGGGAAGATATCCTTCATTTGATGAGTAATACCACAGATTGGCGAGTCTTTAAGGAAGAGTTTGAATATCTTCGTTCAGGAGCCCTTGATAGACTTGCGATCGTCAGACCGGACGATGATGAGTACTATTTCATAAAGTGGCAGAATGAGGCGGCAAGAAGGATCTTTGACAATACGCCTGAGGAGTTTGACAGGTATCTTGCCAATTTCTTTTTCGCTCGCGATGCAGCGACTACTGCCGGGAAAAGGGCGGCGGATGAGAAGAATAAGAAAAAGATCGATCAGCTGACCAAGAAGAATGAAGCTTCTGAGGCTGATATATGTAAGATGAAGGCTGATATAGCCGAGCTGAAGAATGAACTTAAGCATGTGAAAGATGAGACTTCCAAACTCGAAAAGAATCTCGGCAGGACGCAGAAGGAACTTAAGGATGTTAAGGGTAAGTATGATTCGGCTCAGGAAACAATAAGTCTGCTGAATATCGACTGTCAGGAAAAGGACAGGCTAATAGCACAGACAGATAAGACTCTCAAAAAGAAAGAGAAGGAGATCCGGGATATCAAGGGATCTGTCTCGTTTAAGTTCGGTCGTGTATTGACATGGCTTCCGAGGAAGGTCAAGAAGCTGGTCAAGGGCAAGGGATAAGAATATCCGATATAAAGTTTTTTCTCTTCGCGGATCCTGAGAGATTGATATTACTGATAGTGAATGTATAACTGTGAAGTCGCAAAATATGTGATATAATCAATGTGAACAGTCGCAAAATATGTGATATACATAGTTGAAAGTGAAGAGGGAAACTATCATGGATAATTATATAATCAGCAGAAAAATATCAGGGCAGTCTGTCAGGACGCTTCGTGAGAAGTTAAAAATGACACAAAAAGAATTTGCAGATCTGACATGTTCGTCTAAGAGGACAGTTGAGAATTGGGAGAGTAAGAAAGAACCTTTGTCCGGACCGATCGTAACTCTGATCGAGTTGTTCATGCGTAAGCCGGAGTTGGTAAACTATATGAGAATACCTCCCAGAACAACAACCATGCGTCTGTATTATATGTACAATGAGATGGTATGTACCGTTATTGATGTAAATGAGATAAATAGAAATATTACGATCAGAAACTATATAGATAATCCTCTGTTTAGGGCCTTCGGTGTGAATACTCAACCTGACTACGATGATTATGAAGAGTTTCTGAAGTCGCGGTGTTTTCCGGAATCCAGAGATAAGATGAAGATCGAGTTGGAGCAGTTGGGGATTCCCTTTTATGACCCTATCCTTATTATCGAGAAGACGCAGGGGCGTGTCGAGGGTGATCATTTCAGCATTAAGATTGAGAGGTGATCAATTATATGATCGAATTCACTGACATTCAAAAATATGATACAGGGAGAAGGTCGTCTAAAGGTAACCAGTTTAAGTTCAGATTAGACGATCGTTGGTATAAGGCAGACTATCTTGGTTATGAAGGTCTGGCTGAATATGTTGTATCTGAATTACTTGCTTTGTCTAGTCTTGATGACAGTGAATATACTCGATATGGGCTTGAGCAGATCAAATATAAAAATGTGGTATTCAACGGATGCGTAAGCAAAGATTTTGCAGGACAATGGGATCTAATAACGGTGGAGAGGTTGTTCAAGAATGTATATGGTCAGAGTTTAACCGGGATCATCTTCACGATAGCTGACCACAAAGAGCGACTGAAGACTATGGTTGATCTGGTCGAGCGCGCAACATCCATAAAAGGGTTTGGTATCTACATGAATAAGATGCTGACAATAGATGCCATCTTTCTTAATGAAGATCGCCATACTCACAATATTGCGATAATGACCAATGGAACAGAATATAGGCTGGCTCCGATTTTCGATAATGGTGCGGCACTCCTATCGGATACAAGAATGGACTATCCTCTTACGGATGATACTTACAGCTTGATCAATGACGTGAAGCCTAAGACATTTTGCGATAGTTTTACGGAGCAGCTGGAGATATCTGAGAGCTTATATGGCCACAATATTCGTTTTGAATATGGATATAACGAAGTAGAGGCCATAATTAACAAGGCGACGATCTACGATGAGCAGATCCGCAAGCGTGTGATAGATGTGATAATGGAGACTAGGCGTAGATACAGCTATCTTTTCGGATGAAGAGCGAGGCGCACTCCTGCTTGCCGACCCTCGCTTTACATCCTCACGTGACTTACGTTCATCAGGATCATCGGTCTTCTTCTCGTTCTCTCGAAGAGGAGACCTCTGATATTCTCGCGGAAAGCGCGGGTGGCGATCTCCGCTTCGATGTTGTCGTGCTTACGGACGTTGCTGTTAAGCAGCATCAGAGCACGTGCACCGCACTCTTTGTGGATATCATCCTTCTCATCATCCTCAATGAATCCGAGAGACGTTACTGACGGTATACAGGCCAGTTCTCCGTTTTTATCGTTGATGACGAAAGATATGGAAACACAGCCGTCCTCGCCCATCAGCCGGCGGTCGGCGAGAACTCTGGTGCCTGCATCGACTACGCCTGAACCGTCGATAAGAACGGGACTGGCGGGAACATGGTCGGTGATCGCAGCGAAGTTCCCGTTCACGGACAGTACGTCACCGTTATTCATTATGAAGATGTTCTCACGCGGCATACCGAGCGACTGTGCCAGTTCGGCATGTCTGTAGAGCATGCGGTATTCACCGTGAACAGGCACGAAGTATTTGGGTTTGATAAGCGTGTGAAGAAGGCTTATCTCATTCCTGTATGCGTGACCGGAGACGTGAACCTCCGCGAGCGACTCGTAGATGACGTGCGCACCGCGCTTAAAGAGCTCGTTGATAACCTTGTAGATAGGCTTCTCGTTGCCGGGGATAGGGTGAGCGGATATTATGACCGTATCGCCTTCCTGGATCTCGACGGATTTGTGCGAAGCGAAGGCCATCCTTGACAGCGCACTCATAGGCTCCGCCTGGCTTCCGGTCGTCAGTACGACGATCTCGTTGTCTTCGTATTTGTCAATGTCGTTGATGTCGATCAGCGTGTCCGGCTTGCGGTCGATATATCCGAGCGAATCAGCGATCCTGAACACTTCCACCATGCTTCGACCCGACAGACATACGTGTCTGTTATATTTCTCTGCAGCGGTGAAGATCTGCTGCATCCTGTGTACATGGCTCGAAAAAGTCGCGACGATAATGCGTCCCTCCGCATTCTGGAAGATCCTCTGGAAGGATTCTCCCACCTGCATCTCTGAAGGGGAGAAACCGTCCTTCTCGATATTCGTGCTCTCGCACATGAACAGGAGAACGCCTTCTTTGCCGTATTCACCGAACCTGGCAAGGTCGATAACATGGCCGTTGATCGGAGTGTAGTCGACCTTAAAATCGCCGGAGTGGATTATCGTTCCGACAGGTGTTCTTATAGCGATGGCATAACTGTCCGCGATGCTGTGATTGACCCGGATGAACTCAATGTTGAAGCAGTTGCCCATGGGGACTGTGTCGCCGCTCCTGAAGGCCTGAAGATCGATACCCTTGAGACTGATATTCTTGTCCTTGAGCTTAGAACGTACGAGCTCGATGGTGAGCTTGCCGCCGTAAACGGGGCATTTGAATTCGCTCAGGAAATAGGGGAGGGAGCCGATATGGTCCTCGTGTCCGTGAGTGAGGATGATACCCCTGAGCTTATTGATGTTGTTCCTGATATATGAGAAGTCCTGAATGACAGCATCGACACCGGGCATATTCTCCTCGGCGAAAGCCATTCCGACATCGATGATTATCAGGTCGTTCCCGTATTCGATCGCGGTCATATTCTTGCCTATCTCCTGAAGTCCTCCGAGCGGGATGATCTTCAGTGAATTGGCGGGTTTCTTATTCTTTGCCATAATGTGTTTACTCCAAACTGTTTGTTGTTAATTTACGATATAAACGTCTGCGGACGTTGTTGATCTGGACTCGCCGTCATCGGCATAGATGTCGATGTGCGCACCGTTTACGCCGGAGCCCCTGTCCTCGACAGTATAATATCCGTCACCGCCCAACGGGTCGTTGGCGATATAGATCGTCGTTCCGGCAGGGAATATGCTCCAGTCGGCTGCAACGGTCCTGCCTTCCGAGCAGGTCGTTCCTGTTGCCGTCGAAGTGCTGTACGTTCCGTCACCTAAGGGCTGCGGTCCGTAGAAAGTGATATGACATGTGCCGTAATATGTCATTCCGTCAATGCTCTGAGCACTCGGATTCGATGCTGCCGTAGTTGTGGTCGTCGCCTCTGTCGGAGCGGCTGTGGTCGTTGTTGCCGCCGTAGTTGCTGCAGTCGTTGTTGTTGCTGCCGTTGTCTGCGGAGGTGTCGTAGTCGTCAGGCTCTGAAGGATGTAATTCCCGTTATAGGTCTTGTACCATCCGTTACTGGTGGACGCTATAACATCGATCTTATCTCCTGCCTTGAGCGTCCTGACCAGATCATACTCTGTTCCGGGACCGGTCCTCAGATTGACTTCGCTTGCAGCGTACACCTCTGCATACATAGGGGTCTCGGTAATGCCTGCGGTTGTCTCCGCTGTAGTAGTTGTTGCTACAGTTGTTGTTTCAGTCGCTTCGGTCTGCGCAGTCGTCCCGGTTGTCTGCTCGGATGAGGTATCTGTATCCGATGTCTGATCGATAGTCTCTGTTGTGGATCCGTCGGTCGTCTCGTTCTCACTCTCGAAAGGCGGTTCGCCGATGCCGTCAGTCGTTGTTGAAGTTAAGTTTGCATCCGTATCAGACGCATCTGCGATCGTCGTTGTTGTCGTCGTGTCTGCAGAAGAAGTATCGGCCAGCATCGACTCGAGCCTGCTCGCACGCGCTTCGCGGTTGGCACGGCTCTGTGCCTCCATAACATTGACTACCCCTACGGTAGCGAGGGTGCAGATCAGTATTATGGAAATGACACTGACGGCGATCTTGATACGCTCGCCGGTGATCTTATCGTTTGTAGACAGATCGATAAACTTCAATCAACTGACTCCTTTAAGATATCAATGCGCAGATTTTACCAAATATATTATATCACAAATACAGTAATTAAAGGGGTTTACGGCATAGCGATAGTGTCGATAAGCACGACTTGATACACACCAAAACTTAAGCATTGTGCTCAAGGATCGGGTCAAAACGACAGATGATGAGCGTAGATTATCCTCGAGAGATCACTTGATATAGTCGAGTATCCCGAGTATGAAATAAACATCCAGACCGATACAGAGGACGAGGATAAGAATGCAGACAAGGTAAACAATGCGTCTGCCGGAAGCGGCACTTCGCCCTTCCTGTCGATATGATCGCTCCATACCCCTTTTGCCCATATCGCGCCCCTCGCCTGTGATACTGTGGTATCTTTGATTATAGAGGCGGACAATATTTCATGCCTAACACCACCGTGACAAATATTTTACAAAAAGAGAGACGGTCAGGCGGTTTGCAAAAAGGCTCGGACTACTTTATACTTTCCGTGTATGTTTAAATAAATAATATATGGGAGAACAATATGAGAGTTTCCAAGATGTTTATGGCTACACAGCGTGAGATCCCGGCGGATGCGGAGATCCCGTCGCATCAGTTGATGCTT
>OMQY01000264.1 GCA_900313405.1 uncultured Eubacteriales bacterium | reverse complement strand
GTTGCAGTCATATTCGTCTCGAAAACTCCCGAACAGTCATGCAGCAAGCCCGCCTTATCTATAATGGACATATCTCTTATATTATCGATCAAAGCCATCGCAACGGTTCGCTGTCTTGATGTCCTGACGAAGTCTGAGTCCAAATATCTGATCCTGGCCCAACCGATGGCCTGAACACCGCTCAGTTCCTGAACGCCTCCTCCGGAAAGCAACGGAGGCTCGATACCGATAGCATTACTCTGCTCAGTAATGTTTATATTGGCATATTTTACTTCGTCAGCCGTAACATCGATAGTTACACCGCCGCAAAGATCGATAAACTCAGCAGCTGTATTGAAATCAAACATAATGAAACGCTGGATATCAAGTCCGAAGTTCCTGTTGACGGTATTGATCAAAAGTCCGACTCCGCCATAGTAATAAGCATGCGTAAGCTTATCCAAGGAAGAAGAAGCCGTGCTGTATGTATCACCGATATATACACCTGTATCACGCATCAGGGAAACCAGCTTGATATCACCGTTCTTCTTATTGATGGACAGGACCATCATCGAATCCGAACGGCACTGTATCTCATCCGTTCCTCTCGAATCAACACCGAATACAAGTATATTTTGTATATTCTTATCTACCTTATCAACCTTGATGATAGGATGAGCAGGATCTACATATACTCCGGTATGCCCGCCGTCAGCCCACGAAGATGAGATATCTCCGCCGTTACGCTCGATCTCGGAAGTCTTGTCCATTGTATAGTATTCATCTTCTGTAACGATCGGGACATTGACATGGAAATCGTCAAGCATCATATAAAGATATATTGACACACCGACGACCAGGCCTAAGACAGCACAAATGACACAGATGAATATCTTGGCTATTTTACGCCCGACACTCCTCTGTTTAACGTTATTGCCAGAATTGTCAATATTTTTTGTCATTTGCCCTCTTAAATTACAATATTATAACCAATGTATTATATCATCTAATGGTAACTTACAAAACGTCACACGATTATTTACTTTCAACAAAGAATGCTATAATCATTTCAGTATCATTGAGTAAGATACAATAACAACTAAGGAGAAAAAGATGAAGAACAAGAAGTTAATTGCAACTCTCGTCGCATTCTCTCTGTTAATCGGCGCAGGAGCCTGTTCCAAGAAGTCTGATGATGACGAGACAGAGGCAACCACCGAAGCAACCACAACAACAGAATCAACCACAGAAGCAACGACAACAACTACGGAAGCGACGACTACCGAGAGCGTCCTTGATGATATGAACGGTCTTTATGATCCGAACATCGACCTGCTCGTCAATCCGTATACGGGTATTCAGGATATGGATCCCGAGAACGAAGGCAACAGAGGCGTAGCCATCGTAATCAACAATCACTATGCTGCTCTCCCCCAGCGCGGTATATCACAGGCAGATATACTTTATGAATATGAGACTGAGGGTGGCCAGACAAGAATGCTTATCGGTTTTGCCGATATCAATACCGTCCCCGAGGTCGGCTCTCTCAGAAGTGCACGTATCCTCAGCACGGATCTCGCAGCCGGAATGAATGCGGTATTTATCCACTACGGCAGAAATGCACGTGTTCCTGATCATATTAGCCAGTGGGGCATCGACCACATCGACGGTAACAACTGCAGCGCAGGCGCATATTCCTCCGCTACGGCTCCGGACGGTTATGTAAATCTTCCCTCAGGTCTCTTCTTCTGGAGAGATTCCACATGGAAGTCACAGAGAGCTCTTGAGCATACGGCTGTTTCAGACGGTGCTCATATTGCTGAAGCTATCGAGCATTACGGTATATCTATGGAAGCCGAAGAGACTCCCCTGCTTTTCAACTTTGTACCCGGTAATTCCGCTGATCTTGTTGGCGCAGAAGACTGCACAAAGATCAATGTATTCTTCTCTACGACCAATGATGACGCAGAGTTTACTTTTGATCCGATAACAGGTCTCTATACAAAGACACAGTACGGCGGAAGAGAACAGATCGATGAGACGACCGGCGATCAGATCGCAGTAACGAATATCTTTGTTATTTTCGCTGAGATACACATGAACGCTGACGGTTATACGATCGATGCATTCCTCGAGAACGGCGGCACCGGCTACTATGTATCGGACGGCAAGATCGTTCCCATCACATGGACAAAGCCTACACCTAACGATAAGATCACTGTCTATAATGAAGACGGCGAAGAGGTTGAGGTTAACCGCGGTGTCAGCTATGTATGTGTAGTTGACAATGATGAGATCGACAATACAACATGGTCCGCAGAAGACACATCCGATCCCGATGTAGTTGACGAGTAAGTGTAATGATCACTTCCAAGGTCCCCTGCTAATATTGCAGGGGATCTTTTTTTGCAAAAAACGATATCATTAATTATGTATTCTCGATCGAATGAGTCTCATCAAGTGACAAAGTTATTCGAAAAGACTATAATCAATTATCATCAAAACAAAGGAAGGTGTAATTATGGAGAAGAAGAATCTCGATTGGTCAAACCTCGGTTTCAGTTATGTAAAGACCGATAAGCGTTTCGTTGCCAATTATAAGAACGGTGCATGGGACAACGGGTCCCTGATCGACGATGATATGATCGTCATGAGCGAGGATGCCGGTGTTCTCCAGTATGCCCAGACAGTATTTGAAGGACTTAAGGCTTATACGACAAAGGATGGCAAGATCGTTACTTTCCGTCCCGATCTTAACGCCGACAGACTTATCGACTCGGCAAAGAGACTTGAGATACCGCCTATCACAAAGGAAATGTTCTTAAGAAGTATTCAGGAAGTTGTAGCGGGCAACGCTGCGTGGGTCCCTCCCTTCGGTTCCGGTGCTTCTCTTTATCTGAGACCTTATATCTTCGGTATCAGCCCCGTTATCGGAGTAAAGCCGGCAGATGACTATCAGTACAGAGTATTCGCTACTCCCGTAGGTCCTTACTTCAAGGGCGGCGCTAAGCCTATCGTCGTTAAGATCTCTGACTTTGACAGAGCAGCTCCTCACGGAACAGGTCACATCAAAGCAGGTCTTAACTATGCTATGAGCCTCCACGCTATCGTAACTGCGCATGAAGAAGGTTTCTCTGAGAATATCTACCTTGATCCTCAGACAAGAACAAAGATCGAGGAGACTGGCGGCGCTAACCTGATCTTTACTGACGGCAACGGCACATTGATCGTTCCTAAGTCCAACTCTATCCTTCCTTCCATCACGAGAAGGTCTCTCGTTTATGTTGCTGAGCACTACTGCGGCATGAAGATCGATGAGAGAGAAGTAACACTCGAGGAGGTTATGAGCGGTGCATTCTCAGAGGGCGGCTTGTGCGGTACAGCTGCGGTTATCTCGCCTCTGGGCAAGATCAACGATCACGGCAGAGAGTTCGAGTTCTCTAACGGCATGACCGAGATGGGTCCTGTAATGACGAAGCTGCGTGAGACTTTGACAGGTATCCAGATGGGTACAGTTGAAGCACCTGAGGGCTGGATCGTCGAGATTGACGTCTGATAATTTAATGACTGATTATGAGGAGACTGTCCGACGGGCAGTCTCCTTTTTAATGGAATTGATCCGAACTTTTGGGAATGAAACGATATAATAGTAGATATCATCAAACGAGGTGCGTTCATATGTGTAAAGTAACTGTATTTATAGCTGATGGAACTGAAGAAGTTGAGTGCCTGACGATAGTAGATCTTTTAAGAAGAGCAGGCATCGATGTAAGGCTGATATCTATAATGGATACCGAGAAGATAGTGAGTTCCCACAAGGTTACGATCATAGCGGACGGTACGTTCGGCACAGAGGATTATTCTGATTCTGATATGCTCTTTATCCCGGGAGGTATGCCGGGTACGAAGAACATGCTCGCTCATGAAGGACTTAAGGCTCTCATCGTGAAGTTCTATAACGAAGGCAGGAAACTGGCAGCAGTGTGCGCCGGACCTTCTGTATTAGGTCAGGCAGGCATTCTCAAGGATAAGAAAGTCACATGTTTCCCGGGTTGGGAAGACAAGTTTGAATGCAAAGAGTATACCGGTGCCCTCGTTGAGACAGACGGTTCTGTCATAACAGGAAGAGGACTTGGCGCCTGCATAGATGAGGGCCTTGAGATGATAAGACTCCTTAAGGGCGATGAAGTTTCCG
>OMQY01000218.1 GCA_900313405.1 uncultured Eubacteriales bacterium | reverse complement strand
GCTGTCGGAATAATCCCTGCTTATGAAGACCTCGCCGTCGTCAAACTCGTCGGTCTGCGGCAATATATCCATCTCGTAAGCAGCATTAAGATCCGAGAAGAAGAAAACATTAACATTGTCCTCGAACACATAAGTATAAGACGAAGGATCCCTGGTATATTCGGTCTGTCCCAAGATACCTATCCCAAGCTCGGTCATATCCGCAACTCCGGAGATCCCCTCCATGATATCGGAAGATGAATTCTCTACCTCGATGTCCATCTTACCGACCATCTCCATCGCATAGCTTCTCATGAGGGATTCGATATTATTTCCCATGTCGAAAGCAAGAAGCGCGGCGAACGAAGCAAAAGTTATACATATCAGGAGCACGATCAGACGACCGGGCTTCGAGAATATGTTTTTAAATGAATGCTTAAGTATTACTCCCATTATTTATCTTCTCCCTTACCATCTTCTTACACGGTCTGAAGGTGCAACATACATTCCGTCGCCCTCCTCGACGCCGTAGATCTCATAGAAACAATCGAAGAGCGGAACGACCGCATTTACCCTTATGACGTTCGGGCTGTGAACATCGAGGTAAAGGTAATCGAGAGCACTGTCCTTCGGCATCGTATAACCCCAGATAAGAGCATACTGCTCGAATATCTGCTGTCTTTGCTCATTGTTCTCGGCTATTTCCAGCACGCACTGAACGCCGCTTATGTCAGCGAGGTTCTCACCCAATGTCAATTCACCGTCGACCGGATGTATATCAAGAATGGTAAGACCGGAATAGTAATCCGAGATATGAGAGGCCATCTCGTCAAACGCATCACGGTCACACTCGGGGATCCAGTCCGGGGCATAGTTGCCGTACATATCGTAAAGCATTCCGGTATTGTCAAAGGCATGGGAGATCTCATGTCCTACCACGGTACCGATACCTCCCAGGTTCTGCCAGTATGTGTTATTACGATCATAGAACGGGGCGCTCATGATACCGAGCGTAATGTTAATGCTGTTGATATCCGGCATATAACATGCATTTACGGTCTGAGGACTCATCTGTATGAATCCGTTACGCTCGTTTCCGTCGGTAAGCTTATCGATCTTATCCTCATATCTTCTTATATTGATGTTATGCATCGTATCAAACACCGTATCGCCGATAAGATCTGCATCTTCCGGATCGACTTCATGAGGCTCGTCCGCCCCGATAAAGAAGAGCATATTATTGAGTTTTGCGATTATCAGTTCCTTACCTTCATCGCTCAACCATTCGCAGTCACTGATGATGACGATATACTCGTCCCTTATGGTCTCAGCCATATTTGTTACATCCTCGACTGTCTGTTCGTCGAGATATCTCTCGGCATATTCTTCGCCGAGCTCGGTCTCGAGCACCTGCTCTACATTACGGATTGCATAATAATCATTCTCGTACAGAACTTCAGATCCTCCCAATTCATCAGGAAGATAATCTGCGACCTCTCTTACAAATCTCAGTATCGCAATATCCTTCCAACACTCGAGATTCTCATCGGTAAGGAGAGAATCGATAGTTGCAAGCTGTCCCTCATCCCAGATATAAACGCCGTCTTTCGGATTGCCGTCCATACCGAGGGTCTTCATAAAGCCGTCGATCCCGATATTCGGACAGAGCGCATCGATCTCATCATTCGTTCTGAAAAGGGCACGGTTCATACTCTCACTGAAGTCTTCCTCCAGGGCCTTAATGAGCTCGATATCTGTTCCGTATGCGATATCAAGTACGAGACTTGCATCGGCAATGCTTCTTTGTTCCGCTTCTTCGGGATCCACGCCGAAGTCTATAAGGACCATTCTTATGGATGAAGCAAGGACCTGAGCGTAAGTGCCGCCTTTGCCGATATTCTCGAGCGGTGAACCGTCGGGACTGCTGAACGGTTCGAGAAGGACGCTGCCGGCTGATGAATTTGCAAGATCCGTATCAACACCGCCGCCTATTATGGGATCTACGCCCCAGTTCGTATAGAGATCGCCGCACATCGTAAGATACTCATCTATTGTGGAAACACTGAGGATCCCCGAGATAACATCATTTACGTAAGCGATATCGTCTTCGCTCGCGAATGAACCTCCGGTCGATGCCTCAAGAGCCTGATAGTAATAGTCATAGATAAGCTGTTCGTTACTTCCGGGCGCATAAGAATCCCTGTCACCGTTCACGATCTCGTGAATGATACCTTCAAGCCTGTCGGAGATCTCGATATCGATCTCGCTGACCTGGCCGCCCATACCGTGAGTATCCT